>JAZQSD010000034.1:0-2230 GCA_045629925.1 Eubacterium sp. | reverse complement strand
CAATGCGAGAAATGAATTTCACGGATTTATAGAAAATGTAGGTTTTAAGTTGACCGAAATGGACTACTTATATGCGGTTGCGGAGATTTGTCTTGAAAAGAAACACTATAACCCAATGGGGTCTATTCATGGCGGTGTGCTGTTCACGCTGGCAGACACTGTAGGCGGTGCGTGCTGTAACACCACAGGATCTACTTGCACCACTTTATCCGGTAATATAAATTATTTGAATCCAGCCATGAATTGTGAACGGTTGATTGGAGAGGCCATACCGATCAAAGTAGGAAAGCGCGTTGCTGTGATACAGGTAATGATCAGCAATGAATTTGGCAAAGAAATTGCACATGCAACAATGACATATCAGTTTTTACCAGATGTGCCATTTCCGTTTCCAGCTGCATTAGAAGATGTGGAAGAATAGTGCGGAAGGGTTGCTTATAGAAAGCAGGTAAATACATGAATTTGAATTTAGAATATTACAAAATTTTTTATTATGTTGGAAAATATAAAAGCATCACGCTGGCAGCAAGAGAGTTATCCTTATCACAGCCTGCGGTAAGCCAGTCTGTAAAACATTTGGAAGATGACCTGGGAATCGAGCTGTTCGTTAGAACACCAAAGGGAGTGCGTCTTACTCAGGAAGGGGAAGTGCTTTATTCCTATGTGACAAGAGGATATGAGTCTATCTGCATGGGTGAAAAGAAAGTAAAAGAGCTGCTGAACCTGGAAAGTGGTGAGATCAGAATCGGTGCTAGTGATATGACACTGCGTTTTTATCTGTTGGATCACTTGGAGGCATTTCATGAAAAATATCCTCGAATTAAAATCCACGTAACAAATGCACCAACGCCGGAGACTATTTCTCATCTTCAGGAGGGGCAGATTGATTTTGGCGTAATTACAACACCTGTTCAGGAGAATAAGCATTTGCAGTTGCGCAAGGTAAGAACGATTAAAGACGTGTTTGTTGCCGGGGAAAAATACCGGGAATATCAGGGGAGATTGCTGAGATTAGAAGAACTGAAAAATATGCCTCTGATCTGTCTGGAAGGACAGACTTCATCCAGAACATATGTTGATGAATTCTTGGCCTCAGATGATGTAATTCTTGCCCCAGAATTTGAATTGGCAACCAGTGATATGCTTGTTCAGTTTGCCAGAAGAGGTCTGGGGGTAGCAAGTGTGGTAAGAGATTTTGCAAAGGATGCGATTGATTCAGGAGAGTTATTTGTACTGAATTTTGAGAAGCAGATTATGCCACGTCACATGTGTATTGTGACCGATCAAAGAATCCCGCTGAGCGCTGCGGCAAATCAGTTGCTGGAATTTCTTGCACAAAGAGATATTGTGAAATAAAAATAGCCACAGTCTTACGAATTGTTAAGACTGTGGCATGTTTTATTTTTGAATTAATTTTTCTAAAAAGGATTTGGAAAGTTCCATCATGCATCCCTTTTTGGGATTTACAATCTGGGAGATTCTCAAATTCCCCTGTAAAGAAAGAAGCATGGAGACTTCTTCTGGAGAAAGTGAATACTCTGATGTAAGCCACTGATGCATCTTTCTGGCAGCTGAAATGCTGCATTCATCAAGTGTGTCCCCAGATGAGATCGTATAACACGCATCTGAAGTTTCCAAGAATGGTGTTGGAAGAGAACAGTTTTTCTCTATCGTAACACGGAGTTTGACTTTTCCGCTTACTTCCATAGCGCAGATGGCAGTTTCGCCGTCGCCTTGCACAGCGTGAAGATCTCCCACAGACAACAATCCGCCCGGAACGAAGACCGGAAGATATAGGGTAGTATTTTCACCCAATTCGCACACATCCATGTTTCCACCGTGGCAGTCTGGAATGTGAGTAGGAAAGGTCTGATTTGCTGGGCTGGTTCCGATAACTCCGATCATAGGCTTGATAGGGATATGGATGTTTTCGTTAAATTGTATCATCCCATTTTTGATAGGAAAACGTCGGCATAATGTCTGGTCGATTTCAAAGGCGCCATAACCTTTTTCAACACACATAACACCATGGTTTTCAATGTCTATTTTTAAAATCTCAATCTTTAAAACATCGCCAGGTTCGGCCTGGTGGATATACAGCGGGCCTGTTGCAGGATTGGTTTTGTCCATATCGATAAGCATTGCATCTTTGTTGTCAGAATCAATCTGTTCTCCGTAACAATCTTTGCATTCAAAGACAACAACATCACCGGAATGACACCAGGCTACA
>JAZQSD010000033.1:0-3448 GCA_045629925.1 Eubacterium sp. | reverse complement strand
ATATACTCGCCTTTATCTCCAAGCTTGCTGCGAAGCTTCTTCACATGGGTGTCTATGGTTCTCGCATCACCAAAATAATCATAATCCCACACATGATTCAGGATCTTTTCTCTGGATAAGGCAAGTCCTTTATTCTCCATAAAATATGTTAAAAGCTCAAATTCTTTGTAGCTTAATTCCACATCAGATCCCTCGATCAACACTCTGTGAGCAGCTTTATCCACAACGATACCGCCCATCTCCAACAGTTCATCTTTGTTAAGCCCTTTGGTGCGTCTCAGAATAGCCCCCACTCGCGCCACAAGGATCTTTGGACTAAACGGTTTCGAGATATACTCATCCACCCCCAGCTCAAACCCATTCAATTCATCACTTTCATCACCCTTCGCGGTAAGCATGATGATAGGAACCCTTGAATGTTCTCTCACTTCACGGCATACATCCCAACCATTGATTTTAGGCATCATAATATCCAAAATGATCAATGCGATATCCTTCTCTCTGTAAAAAAGATCCAGTGCTTCCTCACCGTCACTTGCTTCTAACACGTCATATCCACTTTTTACTAAAAAATCACGAACCAGTTTTCGCATTCTGCTTTCGTCATCTACAACTAAAACTTTGATCATTTCCATAATTATCATCCTTTTTCACATTCTTTTGGTAACATCTTATTTTTAACAATAAGATATTACCAAAAGAATGTGCACATATTGTGAATATTATAAATTATCAGGAACAAATTATAAATACAAAAAGGGCAGGGAAACCCTTAAATGTATCCCCGCCCCACTATTCAATTGTGTTCAAAACTAGTCGATGTAGTTGATTGCCATCTTATCCATTGGGATTTCACGTTCTTCGTATGTTGCTGTTGTTGCACCGAAGATTACGGAACCTGTTGGAACAAATCCTTCTGGAAGATTTAATTTTGCTACTAATTCAGCATTCTGTGCAAGAGCTGCTGTTGCTCCATAGATACAGCAGTTACCAAGGCCAAATTCCATAGCTGCAAGACACATGTTATGTACTACGATAGCTGCGTTAGCACTGTCAATATTTCCTTTGTTTGGTGTAGAAACCACGATAAGGATAGGCGCATTGTAAAGTGGTGTTTTGGATGGATCACCAAAGAATTCTGCACCGTTTCTATCGATTTCATGTAACAGTTCTTTGTTTTCAATAACTGTAAGATGAACGTTTTCAAATCTTGCCATACCTACTGGAGAAGCAAGGGCAGCTTTGATCACTGTGTCTCTCACATCCTGTGGTACTGGTTCACCTGTATATGATTTTACTGACTTTCTGCTAAAAAGTGTTTTTAATGTTTCCATATAGACCTCCTACGGTTTAATAATCTGACTTAATTATACCTTCTGTATGGGATTTTGCAATATATTCTTGAATCATCTCCACGGCATCATCTATAGAGATGCGGCTGGTATCAAGACAAATCTGATAATTTGCACAATCGCCAAGTCGCTGCTGACTGTAGAAATGATAATAACTAGCACGATCCTTATCTGTCTTAGCAATCAGTTTTTCTGCTTCCTGAATCGTAATGCCTTCTCTTCTGCACACACGTTCAATTCGCGCGCCTAAAGGAGCTGTGACAAATACATTTATTACATTGTCAAAATCGCGGAGCACATAGTCTGCACAACGTCCAACAAAAACACAGGATTCCCGTGCCGCAATCTCGCGAATTACTTTTGACTGTTCCACATATAAATGCATAGGAACTGGCTGTCCAGCAAAATATATAATATTGTGGGAAGGCTTTTCATCATGCTTGGAAATGTAATTCTCATGCATGCCGCTGGCTTTTGCAGTTTCAATGATAAGTTCTTCGTCATAACATTTTATGCCAAGTTTTTTGGCCAAAAGTTCGCCTACATAATGACCGCCGCTTCCTTTTTGTCTTCCAATGGTGATGATCAAATGATCCTTGCGCAAAGTCTCTTCCATCTTTATTACCTCCATCATCTATCGCACTGTACGAATTATTCAGCGCACACTCTCTGTACTGCCTCAATCACTTCATAAATGCAGTCTCCGTCTATCTCTTTTGGGTTCTCCAGCGCACAAATTGCTGAACCAGTGACAACATTGCTACCAGATCCAATAGATTCCGCCAAATCAAAACACCCTTCCTCGGCTGCTACTTCTGCAAGTTCCATACTCATGATTTCAATCATATCCGGATCATACATATCATCTGTCTTGTTAATGAAAACCACAAATTTTTCAATACCGGCATCCCTACACATTCTCAAAGCGCTTCTAGTTCCTGGCATTGGACCATCTGTTGCAGCACATACAATAAGTGCAGCATCAAAATGTTCCTCTCCGGCCTCAAACATATCCACATAATCAGCTTCTCCCGGGTAATCTATATAAGTGTAATCAACACCTCCCATGGAATATGTAACAGACTTCTGACTGAGAACACAATTATTCTCATCCATTGTCGGGCAAGCTCTATCTGCACTTCCAATCCCATATCTGTGAAAAAGAAAACTGTTTAAGGCACAAATAAATGTTGTTTTTCCGTGATCCACATGACCAGCAACCAAAATTCTCATAAAAATTCCTCCTTATGAACAAAATATCTTATCGAATAAAGTGTGTAGCTACCTTGTCTTCCTTTTCTGGAAGGCCAAACATCTCTTTCCCAACAGCAATGCTCTTCATTAGAAATGTCATGTTGTCCGCCAACACACGAACTGTCTGCATGCCTTCTTCATCCTGAAGGGCTTCACCTGGAACTCTTCCGTGAACCATATTCCAGTAATTGCTAGAGGCAATAGGCATTCCTGTGATAGTAAAATATTTGTTCAACTGATCAAATGTTGCCGTACAGCCTCCGCGTCTTGCAACAGCCACACTTGCTCCTACTTTCATTCGCATATCACATCCTGCACTGTAAAACAGTCTGTCTAAGAAAGATATCAGTGTTCCATTTGCAGATGCATAGTAAACAGGGCTTGCAATTACCATTCCATCAGCCTCCGCCAGTTTTTCTGCAACTTCATTGACAAGATCATCAATCACACATTTACCTGTACTGCAGCCGCCACAGGCAAGACAGCCAGAGATTTTCTGATTACCAACCTGAACCAGCTCCACTTCCACTCCATTTTTCTCAAATGTTTTAATCATTTCAGCCAATGCAGCAGCTGTATTTCCATTGCTTTTTGGACTGCCGTTTAACATTAATACTTTCATAAAAACCTCCAGCAATTTATTTGTTTTATTATACAAAAAAAACCTGAAATTCTCAATGAGAATTCAGGTTTGATCTGAGTGGAGGTGAGGGGAATCGAACCCCTGTCCGAAATCCTATTCACTGTACTTCTACGAGCGTAGTCTCTGTTTTAACATTCCCTCCATCCGTCACCCAAAGACAGGTTCCAGACTTTAGTAGCTTCATAATACGCCCACATGC
>JAZQSD010000032.1:0-6076 GCA_045629925.1 Eubacterium sp. | reverse complement strand
TGGGAAGAATATTATAAGAATGCAGACTGGATGCTGGAACGGCTGCATCAGCTGCGAAAAGATCTGAAAGTTATCTCCACCCTTAGACCATATTCGGCAATTACCTATATCCGCAAATCTGTTGACTATGAATCCTATCTTCGGGAAATCTGTCAGATTCGTCGTATGGAGTACGAAGAATTAGAAGAAATCTTAGATGAGGTGCTGGATTCTGCAAAGAATTTTACAACTTTTGAGGCATGGTTTTTGCATATGGACGATGTGAGAGAGCAACTGTCAATGGAGATGAACCAGAAAAAGACAGAGGCGGTTACATTATCTACGTTCCATGGAGTGAAAGGGTTAGAATATGACCATGTTTATATTGTAGATATCAATGAAGGGATTCTGCCTTATAAGAAGTCTGTGCTGGATCTTGATGTGGAAGAGGAGAGAAGATTGTTCTATGTGGGCATGACAAGAGCCAAAAAGGAACTTGTCTTGTGCCACAGTGGTCAGATCAACAATAAAGAGATGAAGGCGTCAAGATTCTTGACGGAACTACAGTAAGAATAGGAAAAAAAGAAAAAGTCGCGATTGATTCAAAGGAATCTATCACGACTTTTTTATGTACTAGATTGGCAGAACTGTTTTGCCAAACATTTCGTTGATAACCTGTGCAACTGCACCGTAGAATGCAGAAGCGCCGCAGATGATACCTACAACACCAGCTGCGATTGCAAGTGGATGACTTACGAAGAAGTTTTCCAGTGCAAGTAATAAGAATAAAATTGTTAATGTAGCGAAAACAACGCGGTGCATCTTTGTTGCTTTTAATGTTCCGATGAACATGAAGCCTGTGAAGATAGCCCAAAGTAATAAGTAGAATCCCATAGATGTATGGCTGGAGGCTTCAACACCAAGTTTTTCAGCTGGTAAGCACCAGATTAATACAAGTGACCACCAGAAAGCGCCGTATGCTGTAAATGCTGTTGCGCCAAATGTGTTGTTTGCTTTAAATTCCATGATACCTGCGATGATCTGGCAAAGACCGCCAAGGCAAAGGCCCATAGCTACGATCATTGTAGATAATTCTGTAATGCCTGCGTTGTGGATGTTCAGTAAGATTGTTGTCATACCAAAACCAAGTAAGCCAAGGCAACCTGGATTAGCATGTGCATGTGTTCCTGACATGTAATTGTCCTCCTTTTATCTGGTTGTATCTTTCATAATAAGTAACTGATCTGTTTTCACACTCGATTTCAGATATTATCACGTTTGAGATAAGAATACAAGAAGAAACTAATTGGTTACTATAAAAAACGTCCCATCAAAGATGGAACGTTTCTAAAGTGCTGTTTTATTACATATTTTCAAATTCTTCTTCGTCCTGCAGTTCGTCGAATTTGTCGCAGGCAATTTCAAATTCTTCATCGTCAAGAATGTTTTCCAAGGAAGGATTGCCTTCTGCATCTTCAAAATAACGATATAAAAATACATCGCTCTGTGTAGGCATTCCATTTTCATCTATTGGAAGAAGAGCAATATAGTCCTGTCCGTTAGTTGCTTCAAAGATAGATACTGTTTTGCATTCTAAAGTTTCATTGTTATCTAACTCTAATGTTACACATACATCCTGTGGATCGATAATGTCATCTAAAATATCAAAGTTTTTCTTTTTTGACATAAATATAACCTTCTTTGCTTATTATATTGATGAAAACAAGGAAAATGTGGGATATAGATCCAAGTCTTCATATAAATATTACGAAGATAGTATAGGCTTTTGCGTATAAAAAGTCAATTATTTCTAGTAGATTGCCTATTGACAAAGCTATGTTTAGATAATATACTTTGAACATCAAACTATTTGAAGTTAAAACAATTATAACAATAAAGGAGAAGAATTATGTTTGAAAAAATGAAAGAAATCATTGTTGCACAGTTATCTGTCGATGAAGAGTTAGTTACTATGGAAGCCAGATTTAAAGAAGATCTGGAAGCAGATTCTTTAGACTTGTTTGAAATGGTAATGTCTGCGGAAGAAGAATACGGTATTGAAATTCCTTCCGAAGATCTTGAAAGCATTGTAACCGTAGCTGATTTTGTTAAATATTTGGAAGCACGTGTAGACGCATAAGCAATCTGTTTGCTAGAATTATTGTGTTAACAATAAACTGACAAATTAAGGAACTATTAATTATGAAAACAAGAATTACAGAACTTTTAGATATCCAGTATCCAATTATTCAAGGCGGCATGGCATGGGTTGCTGATTACCATCTTGCAGCGGCAGTATCTGAGGCAGGTGGCTTAGGCCTGATCGGTGCAGCCAGTATGCCAGGTGACGTGCTTCGCACACAGATTCAGGAAGCAAAGAAACTGACAGGCAAACCAATCGGTGTCAACGTAATGCTTATGAGTCCTTATGCAGATGAAGTTGCACAGATTGTTGTGGAAGAAGGCATTAAAGTTGTTACCACAGGAGCTGGAAATCCATCGAAATACATGAAGATGTGGAAAGAAGCTGGAATTAAGGTGATTCCTGTAGTAGCAAGTGTTGCATTAGCTAAACTCATGGAAAGAGGAGGCGCAGATGCAGTAATCGCGGAAGGAACAGAGTCTGGCGGACATATCGGTTCTGCGACTACTATGACGTTGGTGCCACAGGTTGTAGATGTAGTGTCTATCCCAGTAATTGCGGCTGGTGGAATCGCTGATGGAAGAGGCATTGCGGCAGCTATGATGCTTGGCGCAGAAGCCGTTCAGATGGGTACAAGATTCTGTGTGGCAAAAGAATGTATGGCACATGATAATTATAAACAGAAGATTATTAAGGCGAAGGATATTGATTCAGAAGTAACTGGAAGAACCCATGGACATCCAATCCGTTCTTTAAGAAATCCAATGACACGAGAGTATTTGCGACTTGAAAAAGAAGGTGCGTCTTTTGAAGAATTAGAGCATCTGACACTGGGTTCTCTTAGAGCTGCTGTTGTGGATGGCGATGTGAAGATGGGAACAGTTATGGCTGGTCAAATTGCCGGTATGATCAAGGAAGAGCAGTCTTGTATGGAGATGATTCAGGAAATGATGGATCAGGCCAAAGAGCTGCTTGGCAGATAGGAGAAATAATGAAAAAAATTGCTTTTATGTTTCCTGGACAGGGTTCTCAGTATGTGGGAATGGGGAAAGATTTCTATGATACATACCCATGCTCCAGGGAAATGATAAAGCTTGCTTCAAAGGTAAGCGGTATCGACATGGAAAAGCTCATGTTCGAAGAAAATGAAGACATCAATATTACAAAGTATACACAGATCGCAATGTTGGCAGATGAACTTGCAATCTTGGAAGCTGTTCGAGAAAAAGGAATCACATCGGATGTAAATGCCGGTTTAAGTCTTGGGGAATACGCAGCACTTGTTGCATCAGGAGTCATGAGCGCTGAAGATGCATTTCGAGTTGTTGTAAAAAGAGGTGCCTATATGCAGGAAGCGGTTCCATCAGGAGGTGCAATGGCTGCAATCATGGGGCTTGACAATGAAACAATTGAAAGAATATGTGAAGAGACAGAGGGAATTGTTTCGGTTGCTAATTACAACAGCCCTGGACAGACGGTGATTACTGGCGAAGAGGATGCTGTAGCTGAAGCATCTGCCAAATTGAAAGAAGCAGGAGCTAAGAAAGTAACACCATTAAATGTTAGCGGCCCTTTTCATTCTTCGATGTTAGAAGATGCAGGCGTAAAACTTGGAAAAGCACTTGAAGATGTTGCCTTTGGTGAGATTAAAACACCATACATTACGAATGTAACAGCAGACTATGTGGCAGACAAGAGTCAGGTAAAAGATTTGTTACAGAGACAGATTTCGTCTTCTGTGCGATGGCAGCAGAGTGTGGAAAGAATGATTGCTGATGGTGTGGAACTGTTTATTGAGATTGGACCAAAGAAGTCGCTGTGTGGATTTTTAAAGAAAATTGACAAAAGTATTCCGGCATATCGCGTTGATAAAGTAGAACATTTGGAAGAACTTGTGCAAATTTTATCTCAGGAGAAATAAATTTTTTTTGCGCAAATACTTTGATAGTCAAAATAATTGGAATTCCAGTCAAGAAAGGGAAGTAACATGTTAAGTGGAAAAGTAGCATTAGTCACAGGAGCTGGCTCAGGTATAGGAAAAGCAGTTGCTCTCACATTGGCAAAAAATGGTGCCACAGTGATTGTAAACTATGGACATTCAAAGGATAGTGCCAATGCTGTTGTAGCAGAAATTAAAGGCTTTGGAGGCAGTGCTGAGGCAATACAGTGTACAGTAAATGATTATGAACAAGTTGCTGATATGATCAAAGACATTGTGAAGCGATATGGACGTATTGACGTTCTTGTAAACAATGCAGGTATCACAAAAGATAATTTGTTAATGATGATGAAAGAAGAAGAATTTGATGACGTGATAGATGTCAATCTGAAAGGAACATTTAACACCATGCGCCATATTGCGAGACAGATGATGAAGCAAAAAGGCGGAAGTATCATTAACATTTCTTCTGTGGTTGGGTTAATGGGCAATGCGGGACAGGTAAACTATGCCGCATCAAAAGCAGGAATTATTGGTATGACAAAGTCTATGGCAAAGGAGCTTGGAAGCAGAAATGTTCGTGTTAATGCAGTTGCCCCAGGATTTGTTGAAACAGCCATGACAGAGAATTTGTCTAATGAAATAAAAGAACAGGGAGCGGCACAGATTCCAATGGGACGTTTTGCTGTCCCTGAAGAAATAGCTAATGCTGTATGTTTTTTAGCATCAGAAAAGGCATCTTACATTACAGGACAGGTGCTTTGTGTTGATGGTGGAATGTGCATGTAGAAGGAGACAGAGATGAAAAGAGTGGTAGTTACTGGTATGGGCGCAATCACCCCTATCGGTTTAAATGTAGAGGAGTATTGGGAGGGAATCAAATCTGGAAAAACAGGTTTTGGCGAAATCACATACTTTGATACAACAGAGTATAAAGTGCACGTGGCTGCAGAAGTGAAAGGATTTGATGCAAAAGATTACATGGATGCAAAAACAGCAAGACGCATGGAAAAATTTTCCCAGTATGCTGTAGCCGCCGCAAAAGAAGCTTTTTCACAGGCTGGTCTTAATATGGAATTAGAAGACCCATATCGTGTAGGTTGTTCAATTGGATCTGGAGTAGGAAGTCTTCAGGCTATTGAGAGAGAATATGAAAAACTGTTAGAAAAGGGACCAGGGAGAGTAGCGCCATTGCTTGTGCCAATGATGATTACGAACATCGCAGCAGGAAATGTGTGCATTCAGTTAGGTCTTAAAGGAAAAAGTATTAATGTTGTGACAGCTTGTGCCACAGGAACACATTCTATCGGTGAGGCGTTTCGTACCATTCAGTGTGGCGATGCGGATGTAATGCTTGCCGGTGGTACAGAGTGTGCGATTACACCGATTAGTTTAGCGGGATTTACATCTTTAACCGCTTTGTCTACAAAAAATACACCAGAGCGCTGTTCCATTCCGTTTGATAAAGAAAGAGATGGATTTGTATTAGGTGATGGTGCAGGTGTGGTTGTGTTAGAAGAGTTAGAGCACGCCAAGAAAAGAGGCGCAAAAATTCTTGCAGAAGTGGTTGGTTATGGTGCAACAAGTGATGCGTATCATATCACATCCCCTGCAGAGGATGGCATGGGAGCAGCAAATGCAATGCGTTTTGCCATGCGAGATGCCAATGTGGAACCAGAAAAGATTGCCTATATTAATGCACATGGAACCAGCACACACCATAACGACTTATTTGAAACAAGAGCCATCAAAGAAGTATTCGGTGAACATGCATATAACTTAAAAGTGAATTCTACAAAGTCCATGATCGGTCATCTTCTCGGTGCAGCTGGCGCTGTTGAATTTATCGCAAGTGTACTCCAGATGAACAATAATTACATTCATCCAACAGTAGGTCTTGAACATGCAGATGAAGAATTGGATCTTGATTATGTTCAAGGCAGAGGCGTGGATATGGAATTCGAATATGCAATGAGCAATTCTCTTGCATTTGGTGGACACAACGCAACATTGAT
>JAZQSD010000031.1:0-1773 GCA_045629925.1 Eubacterium sp. | reverse complement strand
AAGAAAGATCAGCAGGCACTCACTCCTGTATCTTTAGACGACGTACAGAATAAAATTGTTGTTCTGCGTGGAGAGCCAGTTATTCTTGATCGAGATGTCGCAAAATTATATGGCGTAGAAACACGTGAAATCAATCAAGCGCTCAAAAATAATCCCAACAAATTTCCCACAGGATACACTTACGCACTTAATAATCAAGAAGTTGCAGAGATGAGATCAAAAATTTTGACCTCATCTTCAGAAACTGCTGAGAATGAGCAAGTTAGTCCCAAATTCAGTAAAAGTCATTATAATCCAACAGCTTTCACGGAAAAAGGATTGTATATGATGGCAACGATATTAAAAAGCGCACAAGCTACGCAAACGACTATTGCCATCATAGAAACCTTTACGAAGGTAAGATACCTAAAGCGAGAACTTGTAGATTTACATCAAGAAACCGACACTACTCAGCAATCTGAACGCTTAAAACGCTTCGGAGAGGTAATATCTGATATTGTAATGCCCGATTTAGCAACAACAGAAACAGAATCTACCCTAGAATTGAATTTCTTTATCGGAAAACTCAAACACACTGTTAAACGCACAAAAAAGGATTCTGATAAAAAGTAACCTACACTATAAATCATGACCTGCATGCTCTACATAAAATCTTTGATTTCAACCCTCCAAAACGCAACCATTATCTTGCCGGTTATATGCCACTTACACCCATCGGAACCTCATCGGAACCTGATCGGAACCTCATCGGAACCTCACCGAAGGAATACCGAAGGAACACCGAAGGAACACAAGGGGAATATATAAGGGATACATAAGGGATATTACACTAGAACAAGGTTTAGCGCAAAGCGATAAAGGATCCTTGCCTTTACACTTTACACCTTACACTTTACACTAGAACAAAAACACAGCGGCTCGCCGCTACTATTAAAATAGCAAAAACAAACAACAACTTTTTATACTAATTTTTAATCTTAAAATCAAATTTTTATGAAAAAATCAATCTTCTTATTTTTCGCAGCCATCCTGTGTGCGATGACAGCGAATGCTGCTTGCTATTTGAAAGGTGGCTTCAATGATTGGAGTACCGCTAATGAAATGGCAGTATCAGGCACAACAGCAACCTGTACAATTGATTTGGCAGGAAGTACAACATTTGAATTTAAAGTCAACAATGGCAGTGATTGGCATGGCTCAGGTAGTACTGTAACATCAACGGCAACAACTATTACTCTTAACGGTGGTGACAATGCTAAAATTACTACCACAATCCCTGGAACCTATACATTCTCTTTCAATACAAGCACAAAAAAACTCACAGTAACTTATCCAGAGCTTCCCGCTCCTCACGATATTACTGTAAGAGCTCAAGTACCTGCACATTGGACAAATGACATATACGCTCATGTATGGACATCAGAAAATCCTTCAGGTCAAGATGAAGGTCCTCTGACAAAAAATGGTGACTATTATGAAGTGACCAAAAATGCTGGTGCATTGTATGTGATCTTCAAAAACGGTTCAGCTTGGTCAGACCCAAACCAAACTGTTGACTTGTGCTACACAGAGGATGTTTGTCTTCAAATCAACCAATCAGGTTCTGCAAAAGCAACTGCAACTGTTATTGATTGCGGCGCTGTTGCAAAAGATATTACTGTAAAAGCTGTTGTTCCTGGTGCATGGGAGAACACAATCACCGCATGGGTATGGCCTACTGGTGGCGAAGGAAAAGAAGTAACCCCAACCAAAGATGGCAACTGGTATGTTGTT
>JAZQSD010000030.1:0-2351 GCA_045629925.1 Eubacterium sp. | reverse complement strand
CCAAACATGCCCATTAAATTTTCAGCAACCGTTCCCATATTGTCTGCATTGAAAATGCTAAAACTAATCAGGATTAAAAAGATAACATACACATGACCCAATGGGGAACATTTCTCAAAAACTTTTCCAAGGAACAGTTTTTCCAAGATAAGAAAGACTGCGTAAAACAATCCCCAGATAACAAAGTTCCAGCTGGCGCCGTGCCAGAATCCGGTTAAAAACCAAACTAGGAAAATGTTGAAAAACCATCGAGGCAAGGCTACTCGATTGCCGCCTAATGGAATATACACATAGTCTCTGAACCAAGAGCCCAAAGAGATGTGCCATCTGCGCCAAAATTCCGTGATACTTTTTGAGATAAACGGATAGTTAAAGTTCTCTGCAAACTGGAAGCCGAAGATCTTTCCAAGGCCGATTGCCATATCACTGTATCCTGAGAAGTCAAAATAAATCTGAAGGGCAAAGGCCAAAGCGTAGATCCAGTAGAAAAGTACGGATTTGTCCTGGGTTGCAGAAAAGATGGCACAGAATTCGCCTAATTGGTTGGCAAGAAGAACCTTCTTGGCAAGACCAAAAACAAAACGAGTAATGCCGTCAGAAACACTTGCAAGACTGTGACTGCGGTCTTTTAACTGCTGGGCGATGTGGCTGTATCTGACAATCGGACCAGCGATAAGCTGTGGAAACATTGCGATATAAGTTGCCAGCGCCAGAGGATTCTTCTGGGCAGGATCGCCACGATATACATCGATGGTGTAGCTGATTAGCTGGAACGTGTAGAAACTGATACCGATAGGCAGAGCAATGTTAAGCAAAATACTTTCTTTTCCAAAGATTCTGCTGAGATTTCCAACAAAAAAGTCTGCGTATTTAAAGTAAGCCAAGAAGGCAAGGCTTACCACGACAGATAAGATCATCCAGTTGCGGCCAGCCCGGCGATTGCGGTTTCTTTCAATAAGCAGACCAAAAAGATATCCAAAAGCGATGGATACCACCATAAGGATCACATATTTTGGTTCGCCCCAGGCATAGAAAATCAAACTGGAAATGAGCAGAATGGCATTTTTCCAGCTTTTTGGAACGATAAAATATACTATAAATACTATTGGTAAGAAATAGTATAAGAATGTGATGCTTGAAAATAACATAAATGAGAACCTCGTTGAAAAAAAGCTGCAGCAAGCTTTCTCTCTTGCTGCAGCTTTAACTTTAGTGGTTAAATTTTACTGGCTGATTGCTCCACTTTTAACAACTGTAGCACCAGTTAAAGAAGCCAATGCGTTTGCTTCAAATGTTGAAATCAGATCAGCTGCGCCGAATGCTGTTACTACATAACCATTGCCAGCGTCGATGATCACATAAGTTTCTGGGGAACCGCACATCCAGTGGTTAGCGCCAAGTGCTGCTGCGTATGCGTCAGCGAAAGCTGCTACATCTTCAGATGTATGGAAAGCTGCGCCTGTGAACATGTTAAGGTTCATGCCGTGCATAAGTGTAGCTGCATTGTCGATGTTTGCTGCCTGTTCTGCAGAGATAACGATGTTTGCTGTAAGTTCTTCTGCAGCTGCAAGGTCAAATGCGCCAGGTGCACCGTCTACCATGTTTGCAGAATCGCCGCCCCAAACCATGAACTTCTGGTCTTCGCCGTATGTGTTCCATACTGTTGTTAATACTTCTGTTGCATCAGCATATGTTGCTGCTTCTGTCTGTCCCTGGTCACCAGCTGGTGCATCAGAGCTTCCACATCCAGCAAAAGCAAAAATGCATGCTGCTGCTAAAATCATTGCAATAATCTTTTTCATATTTACTTCTCCTATTGTTGACTTAAAATGTAATAATGTTTTAGTATGATATACAAACAAGGCTATTATACATGGGTGACTATATTTATTCAATCAAAATAATATGAAAAAAATCTAAATTTCAGGAGGATCTTATGGGAAAGATAATGACAGAGGATATTACCACATTAAATATGGAACTCTTCCGTTCTAAGCTATATTTCAGATTAAATCTGCAGGAGGATGAAGAGACGGCAGTCATTGAAGCCCAGGGCGGATATGATAAGCTGGAATCTGCCTGCGAATTGATTCGCGACTATTATATGGAACGTGGATGCTGGACGATTTTTGGAGAAGATCTGAAAAGTTTTCAGCTGGAAGCTATGGAAAGTGAGTTTGAGTTTTAATGTTGGAATTAGTAAAAGGCAGACCAGCAGATACAACCGGCCGAGAGGAAAAAGAAATCAGAGTCTATGACCTGTTAGATCAGTTGGGAATCGAATATGAAAGAATTGATCACGAGAGAACAGATACAATGGAAGCTTGTGAAGAGGTGGATAAAAGTTTGCA
>JAZQSD010000029.1:0-1585 GCA_045629925.1 Eubacterium sp. | reverse complement strand
TGCCAGGCGTTCTCTCCATCACACGTTTGTGTTGTAACTCCAGAAAGACTTGGTCTTTGCGGTGCGGTTTCATGGTTAGATGCAAAAGCTACTAACGAACTTGACCCAAGCGGTCCATGTCAGATTATTACAAAAGAACGTCTCATTGATGAGAGAACAGGTGCTTATGAAGACGTAAACGAAGCTGTGAAGAAATTCTCACAGGGCGCAGTAGAAGAAGTAACTCTCTACTCCATCATGGAAAACCCAATGACATCCTGTGGATGCTTCGAATGTATCTGTGGTATCGAACCATTCTCAAATGGTGTTGTAATCGCTAACCGTGAATATGCTGGCGTAACACCACTTGGTATGACATTCCCAGAACTTGCTTCCATGACAGGCGGCGGTGTTCAGACTCCAGGTTTCATGGGTCATGGTAAACATTTCATCGCTTCTAAAAAATTCATGAAAGCAGAAGGCGGTATTGAACGTATCGTATGGATGCCAAAAGAATTAAAAGAAACTGTTGCTGAAAGATTAAATAAAACAGCAAAAGAACTTTACGATATTGATAACTTCACAGATATGATCGGTGATGAAACAATCGCTGAAGATCCGGAAACATTATTAGCATTCTTAACAGAAAAGGGACATCCAGCACTTGGATTAGAACCAATGATGTAAGGAATCAAAAGCTGCAGAGCAGCTTTCGCAGACAAAACTTGTTTTTGGATGCATAGTCCGAAGGACTGATTACTTAACGAGGAAAAATACAGAGTATTTTTTCGAGTCTAAGATATAAAACCCTATAGAGGAGGAATTTTAACCATGCCATTCAATGGAAAATCAGGAAAATTCAACGCTGCAATCCGTACAATTGAAATCGGTACTGGCGATAAAGCAGTGAAACTTGGTGGCGAATGTGTATCTCCATTATACTCATTTGACGCTCCAATCGAAAATGCACCAAAGGTTGGTGTACTTATCACAGATTACGGTTTTGAAAACGAATCTGAAGGAATCAAAGCATACTACGAAGGATGCGCTAACTGGGGAGAAATCGCTCAGAAAGCAGCAGCAATGGAAGGTGCAGATTTCCTTGTATTAAAATTTGACAAAGCAGATCCAAACGGTGACAATGCACCTGTAGAAGACTGTGTAGCTATCATTAATGAAGTTGCAGCAGCTACAGATATGCCATTAGTAATCGCTGGATGCAAAAATGCTGAAAAAGATGCTGAAATCTTCAACAAAGCAGCAGAAGCACTTCAGGGCAAAAACGTTCTGATCTTCTCCGCTAAAGAAGAAAACTACAAAGGTGTTGCAGCTTCTGCTGTATTAGCTTACGGCCAGAAAGTTGGTGCAGAATCTTCTGTAGATATCAACCTTGCAAAACAGTTAAACGTACTTATCTCTCAGGTAGGCGTTGACATGGGCAACATCGTTATGAACGTTGGTACAGCTACAGCTGGTTACGGTTTCGAATATGTAGTTTCTACATTAGATCGTATCAAAGCAGCAGCTTTAGGACAGGATGATGCTCAGTTACAGATGCCAATCATGACATCTGTTGGTGATCAAACATGGGGCGTTAAAGAATCTA
>JAZQSD010000028.1:0-1728 GCA_045629925.1 Eubacterium sp. | reverse complement strand
GGGTATTACATATATCGAAGCAACAGTAAAAATAGCGGTTACTCAAAGGTTGCGACTGTGAAAGCAGACACGTTAAGTTATACAGACGGTACGCTGATCAGTGGAACACCATATTATTATCGTGTGAAAGCATACTTGTCAGACAATGAAGTGGCCAATAGTGATAACAGCAGTGTGGCAGCTTATTATATGAAACCAGTGGCTCCGATCGTTAAAGGGGAAGGCAGGAAAACGGAGATTCGTCTTTCTTGGGCTAGACCTACTGGTGGAGAGAACTTTACAATCTACCGCGCTGACAAGTCCGGCACTTATGTGAAAATCGGTACCACTACAGGAATTACCTATTATGACAAAGATGTGAAAGTAGGAGATACATACAAATACAAGGTTGTAGCGTCTTATACACGAGATGGGAAAACCACAAGCAGCGATTACAGTCAGGTGTGTGAAGTGTTTGCATCTGGTATAGATCCGAACAAGCCAATGGTGGCGCTGACCTTTGATGATGGTCCTGGAAAGTATACAAAAACGATTGTCGATTGTCTGAAAAGGAATAATGGGCGAGCTACGTTCTTTGTGCTGGGTTCTTTAGTGAAGTCATATGAAAGTGCGTTGAAGGCAGCTTTTGATGCAGGCTGTGAAATAGGAAACCACAGTTGGGATCATTCAACGTTGAGCAGTTCTAACGTAACTTCTCAGATTAACAGAACAGATGAAGCAGTTAAGAAGGTCACTGGACAAGCTACAAAGATTTATAGAGCTCCAGGCGGTGCGACAAGCAGCGCTGTTCGAAGTAAGGTTGCAAAACCACATATTTACTGGTCTATCGATACTTTGGACTGGAAGACTAGAAGTAAGAGTGCCACTGTTAACCATGTCCTTAAAAATGTAAAAGATGGAGATATCATCTTGATGCATGATATTCACAAACCAACCATGGAGGCGGCTTTGGAACTGATTCCTGAGTTAAAGAGAAGAGGATATCAGCTGGTAACAGTAAGCGAACTTGCCGAGTACAAGGGCGTTAAGATGAAGAATGGGACAACTTATTATAGCATCAGATAGCCATAGGGCCGTTTTGATTATGTTCAAAACGGCCTTGTTTTTTATTCTGTGTATTGAGTTGTAACGAGGCTTTGGTATGGCGGACGAGAATCTAACTGCCCTGCATCCTCTAAAATGTCAAGGAGCAGATTGTAGCTGTCTTCAGAGAAAGTAAGGGAGCTGTTCCATGTGTCTTGTTCCTGATAACGTTGGATAATAGTGGAGAGGGTGTCGATATCAGTGTCGGCAAATTGTGGCGCTATCACCTGAGCAATTTCTTCTGGCGTGTGGCTGTTTGTATAATCCATGCCCATTTTCAGTGCAGATACAAAACCTTTGATCAATTCTTCGTTGTCCTTCAGATAACTTTGTTTTGCGCTGAAGGCTGTGTATGGAACATATCCTGATTCCACTCCGATGGAGGCGATTACACATCCAGCGCCCTCTTTTTCTAATGCAGTAGCAGATGGTTCAAATTCTACTGTGAAATCACCCTGGCCGACGGAAAAGGCAGCTGCAGTTGAACCGAAATCAATGCTTTTTTTAATGTTTAAGTCAGTGGCAGGATCTAGACCTTTTTGCTTTAAGACATATTCAAATACCATTTCAGGCATACCGCCGTCTCTTCCGCCTAACACGTCAGATCCTTTTAAGTCATCCCACTGAAAATCAGGCATTGCTTCT
>JAZQSD010000027.1:0-4074 GCA_045629925.1 Eubacterium sp. | reverse complement strand
ATCACAAGCCCAGACGGACGTGTGCTTGGTAAGATGGCTCATGCAGAACGTCGCGGAGAAGCTGTAGCGATCAACATCTACGGCGATCAGGATATGAAACTGTTTGAATCCGGTGTTAACTATTTCAAATAAGAAATTGGGAGTCGGCAATTTCATAGCAAAAGAAAAATTAACAAAATTAAATCTCATACTCGAAGAGGCGTGGGCAGGAAGAACTGCTTACGCCTCTTCCCCCTTTTATATCAGATCGGAATGTGTTTTATTACTGAGATTTATAAATAAAGCTTGTTATGAAGCCAGCTTGATAAAAGACTGCTAATTTTATAAATAAACTATAAAATTCTGAAAATTTAAATAAAATAACGAAATAATTAGAAAAAGGGTTGACAAATAAAAGAGTTGTTGATACGATGAGTGTACAAAAAGAGATGACAAACAACTCTTTAGAAAACGGAGGACGGTCCAATGGCTTAGTTAGTTTTGTTCATGAAAAACCACTCATAAGTGTTAATCATAGATGATACGGAAGGAGTGATTGTTGTGAGTAGAGGTAGAGGACCATAGCGTAACAGCAAGAAATTAGAAGAAAGAGAGGTTATATAGTGAAACTTAGATTTAATCATTAAAGAGCCATCTGGTGACGAGAAAACCGGGTGGCTCGAAGACTATATAACAGTACTGAATTTGTAAATAACAATTGTTGATTGTATTTTGATACAATGTCCATTAAGTAAATAAGTTAAATTTTATATAGATACTGTATAGGTATCGAATGTGTTACAAAATAGATTCTTAAATAAAGTAATAAGAAGTATAAGTGTACAATAAATGAGTTCTGAAGATTATGCCTCAATCCTCAGAACTCACTTTTTATTGCAAATATGTATTTTTTTTGATACAATGTCCAAGTTCGTGCAAATTTTTGTGACTATGTTGGCAATAGGTTTGTTAAGCACTATTGGGTTAAGAAATAGGTTTGTTAAGCACTATTGGGATAAGCAATGTACGAATAATAAATTTAGAAAGTGTAGAGTAAATATGCAACTCTTAAATCAGATATTTTCAACTATGAGTGGCGCTGTATGGGGCGCACCAATGCTGATCTTGTTGTTCGGGACACATTTGTTCCTGACGATTCGTTTAAAATTTATTCAGAGATTTACTTTTAAGGGCATTCGCTTAAGTGTTTCCTCTGACGAGGGCGGTAATGGCAATATCAGTCAGTTTGGGGCTTTGGCCACAGCACTTGCTGCAACGATTGGTACAGGAAACATTATTGGTGTTTCTACTGCGATTGCACTGGGCGGCCCTGGGGCGGTACTTTGGTGCTGGCTGACAGGTGTGTTTGGTATTGCTACCAAATATGGTGAAGCCTTACTTTCTGTAAAGTTTCGTGTGAAAGATAAGGATGGCAATGTAAAAGGCGGTCCGATGTATGCTATCGAGAGAGGTTTGGGATTAAAATGGCTTGCTGTTATTTTTGCAGCTTTTACAGTTCTTGCAACTTTTGGTGCAGGCTGTACCGTGCAGTCCCATGCTATTACAAATGCCATTGCGGGAACTTTTGGTGTAAAACCAGCTATTAGTGGTATTGTTCTCACAGTTGTAGCTGCCTGTGTAATTTTGGGCGGCGTAAAAATGATTGCGAAAGTGTGTGAAACGGTAGTTCCCTTCATGGCGCTTTTTTACGTAATCGGATGTATTGCGATACTTGTGATCAATAGAGAATTTTTGGGTCAGGCGATCATGCTGATTGTTGAATCTGCCTTTTCTGCAAAAGCAGCAGCTGGCGGTTTTGTGGGAAGTACATTGATGACAGCTTGCCGATATGGTATGGCCCGTGGTTTGTTTTCCAATGAGTCAGGCCTTGGTACAGCACCAATCGCTGCAGCAAGCGCCCAGACTAGAAATCCAGTGCGTCAAGCGCTGGTATCAATGACAGGAACATTTTGGGATACAGTAGTAGTTTGTGCGATGACAGGTATTGTAATTGTAAGTTCTGTTCTTCATGTGCCAGGTGCATTTGAAGGTGCAGCCAATGATGCACTGACAACGATTGCATTTGCTCAGCTTCCAACAATCGGAAACATTGTATTGACAATCGCTTTGTGCGCGTTTGCTTTCACAACCATTCTGGGCTGGTCTTTCTATGGAGAAAGTGCTTGCGAGTATTTGTTTGGAAAGAGAAGTGTCATTGTGTACAGAATTGCATTTTTGATCATTTTGTATGTAGGTTCAGTTGTGTCACTGAGCATCATTTGGAACTTCTCAGATCTTATGAATGGTTTGATGGCATTCCCTAACTTGATCTGTCTGCTGCTTCTTAGCGGAGTGATAGTTAAAGAGACGAGAAAATACCTGTGGGAAAAACGTATCGAAGAATATGCTCCTGAAACAGAGGATGTGAAACCACTGTTCGGACGAAAAAGTAGAAAATAAATAATCAATAGTGAAAAGGTGCCTATATTTAGGGCACCTTTTTGTATGTAAATAATGAACACAGAAGCGGAAAAATATGATACATTGATTATATAAGAGAGAATTGAAAAGGAGGAACACAATATGAGTTTAAATGCAGTAGCCTCTGGAGAAAGAATACATATTGGATTTTTTGGAATGAGAAATGCTGGCAAGTCCAGCTTGGTAAATGCAGTAACAGGTCAGGAATTGGCAGTTGTTTCTGATGTTAAGGGGACAACCACAGACCCTGTACAGAAGGCAATGGAGATCTTGCCGCTGGGGCCAGTTGTTGTGATCGATACACCAGGACTTGACGATGAAGGTGAACTTGGATTGAAACGAGTAGAGAAGGCTCGAAATGTTCTTGGGAAAACAGATATTGCTATTTTGGTAGTGGATGGAACTGTTGGAATTCAGCCTTTGGATGAGACTTTGATCGGAATGTTTGAGGAGAAGAAACTCCCATATATCGTCGCATATAACAAAGCAGATCTGGTTGATCCTGCAAAATACAGCAACTTAAAAGAAAACGAAATTCTTGTTTCAGCAGAGAAAAAACAGAATATACACGAATTAAAGGAAAAGATTGGCGCCCTCAGCAAAGGCGTGGAAAACACAAAGCAGATTGTAGGCGATCTTTTAGAACCAGGCGACATGGTTGTTTTGGTTATTCCGATTGATAAATCTGCACCAAAGGGCCGATTGATACTGCCACAGCAGCAGACCATTCGAGATATTTTGGATGCAGGTTGTCTGGTGACTATTTGTCAGGATGTTAATTTAGTGAAAACATTGGAAGCTTTGTCTGAAAAACCAAAGATGATCATTACAGATTCTCAGGTGTTTGGTAAGATTGAGAAAGATGTTCCGGAAGGTGTGCTTTTCACATCCTTCTCTATTCTGTTTGCGAGATACAAAGGCGAACTGGATATTTTGGTTCAGGGTGCTGCGGCATTGGCTTCTTTGAAAAAAGGAGATAAGGTTCTGATCAGCGAAGGTTGTACACATCACCGTCAGTGTGGAGATATCGGAACTGAGAAGATGCCTGCCTGGGTCCGTGGATTTTCTGACAGTGAACCGGAATTTGTGTTCACTTCAGGTGTAGAGTTCCCGGCAGATTTATCTGAATATAAGGTAGTCATCCATTGTGGTGGTTGTATGCTCAATGAGAAAGAGATGAAGAGCAGAATTGCAAAGGCTGCTGCCCAGGGAGTTCCAATGGTGAATTATGGTGTGGCAATTGCACAGATGCATGGTATTTTGAAGAAGAGCTTGTCGCCATTTCCTGATATGCAAGCTTTATTATAAGATAGGCGCAAAACCGAGGTCCCCCGGACCTGGTGCGCCCCTCGACACTACCGTAGTGTCATCGGCTTCAAATCCCCTTGTGATAGGAAATAAAAAAAGAGAATCCAGATTGGATTCTCTTTTTAAGTAGCGAGAGGGGGATTAGGTCTCCGCTCCGCTACGGTCGGCGCAAAGCCGAGGTCCCCCGGACCTCGTGCGCCCCTCGACACTACCGTAGTGTCATCGGCTTCAAATCCCCTTGTGATAGGAAATAAAAAAAGAGAATCCAGATTGGATTCTCTTTTAAGTAGCGAGAGGGGGATTAGG
>JAZQSD010000026.1:0-7524 GCA_045629925.1 Eubacterium sp. | reverse complement strand
ACACTTTATTAGAATTAAAAGATACATTGGAAGAAATCGGGTTTCAGGTTATCGCAGGTGTAACAGCCAATGCAAAACATTCCATCTTCAAACAGTACGGAATGGGAAGACCTGATGCTCAGGATAAAGAACAGCTGGAAGCATTCACAAAAGATATATTATGTAAACTAAAAAAAATAATAGAAGGTACTCTTACACATGAAGAAGCGGCCATCTCTGTTCCAGGCAACCGTCCATACCGGGACTATCCTGGCCATCCATTAAAACCGATCACAAACCAGAGAGAATGCGTAATCTGCAAATCCTGCGTAAAGAAATGTCCAACTGCTGCAATCCCATGGGATGCACCAAATACCACCATCGAAGACAAATGCATCACATGTATGAGATGTATCGCAGTGTGCCCATTCGATGCAAGAAAACTGGACAAAGAATATGTAGCAGCTGCTGCTGAAAAAATGGCACCGCTGTTTGCAGAACGGAAACCAAACGAGTTGTTTATCTAAAAACAAAATGAGCCCTGGCGGGGACACTCAGCAACACAGAACCAAAAGCACGATGCTAATAAACGCATCTTACCTTTTGTTCTGCTGTTGCTGACAAGCCCACGCTCAGGGCATTTCTTTTCTTATTTCTCTTCTAAGATTGTCTTGTAGAACTCATCCATTTCTTCTTTTGTTGGGAAGTTTGCCACATACATCTGGTTACCCATTGCGCCTGAGAGTACGTCTGGGATACGGCCTACCATCTTCATCTGTCTGCCGTATTTTTCCATGATATCTTCGTGGTTTAATACGAATTCTTTTCCATCGCGACGACCTGCGTATGCACAGTATGCGTGTTCACCAACTTCTTTTGTAGACTTATCAAAAGCAATCATGTCAGCCCAGATCTTGTATACGTCTGTGCTGTGAGCAAAGTTGATCATGTCTGGTGTGAAACCGCCGCATGGGCGCATGTTTACTTCAAGCGCGATTACGTCGCCTGCTTTTCCGAGATGTTCATAGTCACTTAAAAGTCGGAAGAATTCGAAGTGTACGAAACGGCTCTTTACACCAAAGCTTTTTACTGTTGCACGGCCTGCTGCACGTGTATCTTCTGGCAGTTCATTTACAATATAGTAAATAGAATTGCCAAGTGTGTTTACTGTATCCATGATGGAAAGTGGTGTTACGTTACCTGTTTCAAAAATTGGTTCTCCGTTAGAATCAATAATTGCATCATAGGAGTTCACTTCTGCGTTGATGAACTCTTCCATGATATATTCTGTATCTTCCCATTTTTCTTCAAAGAATTTTACAAGCTGTTCGTCGTTTTCAATTTTAAATGTATGAGAAGCACCTACACCGTTGTCTGGTTTTGTTACTACTGGATAGCCAACTTTCTTGATGAAACGTTTTGCCCCTTCAAGAGTGGATACCATATGATGACGAGCAACTGGAATTCCAGCTTTTGTGTAGTATTTTTTCATTTTGGATTTGTATTTGATTCGTGGGATATCATCAATCTGAAAACCAGATGTGATATTGAAATCAGTACGGAATCTTGCATCCCTTTCCAGCCAGTATTCGTTGTTGGATTCTAACCAGTCGATGCGTCCGTGCTTATATGTAAGGAAGGCGATGGCGCGATATACTTCGTCATCATTTTCCAAATTGCTTACTTTGTAGTATTCATTTAAGCTTTCTTTCAAATTTGGGTCCAGCTGATCGTATGGCTGATCACCGATACCTAATACGTTCAGACCGTTGTTCTTCAACTCGCGGCAGAACATCCAGTAGTTTGTTGGAAAGTTAGGGGAAATAAAAATAATATTTTTCATGTTTGATCCCTCCGTTATTTTTCTGCTTTCTTTGTTGTTTTCTTAGTTGCTGCTTTTTTTGTTGCTTCTTTTTTTACTGTATCTTTTTTAGCTATTGTTTTTTCTGTTGCTTTTTTTGCAGTTTTTTTCGCTGCAGTTTTTTTCTCTTTTTTTGGAGTTTCCTCACCTTTTTCTACTACAGATGGATATTCTGCTGGAATTGGCTCCTCCGCTGCCGGCTCTGTCTCTTTTGCCTCAGCAACTTCTTCCTCCACCACTGGCGCTGTCTCTTCTACTGCCAGTTCTTCCCTGGGATACTCCTTCTGCCACTGTTCTTCTGGCATTTCTTCCCAATTTTCAGATTCATAGGAATAATCTTCCCACTGTGGCTCCACATATTCTTCTTCAATTGGATCATTCTCCAACAGATATGGCAGGAAGTACTGTACCTGTTTGTACCACCAGTCCCAATCGTGCTTGCAGTCATGTCCCCAGAAATCAACCCAAACATTGATTCCTTTTCTTGCAAAAATATCTGCCAGCTGTCTTGTTGTATCAGGAATCTCCCATGGACCCTGTCCCACACAGATAACTGCTCTCTTCTTATTGTAAAGTTCGATGTATGGATGATCCTCAGGCATATTTGCAAGGAAATGTACTGGTGAATTGTTGTACACCATCTCATCCATATACCCATGGAAACCAAAATCCGCAGAGTAAATGCCACTTAATGCAAGCAAGCGATCAAACAGATCTGGACGTCGGAAATAGAGATTGGCCGCATGTGTAGCACCAAGACTGCAGCCAAAAACCAACACACCAGGATATCCCTCCCAGCCATTTCTGGCATTTGTGAAATCTCTCATAAATGGCACTACTTCGTTGCAAATATAGTTGATCCACTGTTCATAGCGAACAATCTTCCAGTGTGGATCCCCATACTTGTCAGACCATGTTTCCTGGTCGATGGTATCGATGGAGAACACCATAACCTCACCTGCATCGATCCATGGCTGCCAGTAATCTGTCATCTTATAATTTTCAAAATCAAAAAATCGTCCATCCTGACATGGGATAAAAAGCACTGGGCGACCAGCGTGACCATACACTTTCAGTTCCATATCTCTGTTCAAAGAAGGACTATAATCTCTGAAATAATTTGTTTCCATGTTTGTTCCTCTTCGTTTTCTTTTTTCTTTTAAATTTTTTCTTTAATATTTTTTCAAAAAATGTTTTTTTATCGTCTTTTTAATAATGTTTTTTACTTAATGTTTGTATAATAATGTACTGATAAAAAACGGAATCTGTTTTTCCCAGCTGCCTTCTGAATGATTGCCGCCTGGCACAACTCTGCAATTCAGGTTGACCTTATGCCACATCAGCTGTGTGGCGATCTCCCCAAAGGCCCGGCGCTGATTCTTATGATTTCGGAACTCATCAGAACCATAATCCATGTACAGCACTGTATCTGGCTGAATGTCAGCATATTTGATCATGTTTCTCAACTGCGGCGGAGATGTCCACAGAGAAGGGGACAAAGCTGCGCCTCTTGAAAACACATGATTGTATTCTAAAATCGCATACAGCGCCATCAATCCACCCATGGAACTTCCTGCAATGAATGTGTGCTGTCTGTCAGGTATTGTGCGGTAATTAGCGTCCACATATGCCTTAAACTCATTCACATACCACTCCATAGTATCCTTGCCTCTTCCCACGATTGCACCAACATGGGCATCGTTAAAGGAAAACGGGGAATATTCTTTTAATCGGCCGTGGTCTGGACTGTGATTGCATTCCACTGCTGCCACAATGATCGGAACCCGGTGTTTATCCAAATACTCTGCCAGTCCCCAGGACTTCCCATACGTAGCATCTGTATCAAAAAACACGTTGTGTCCGTCAAACATATATAAAACCGGATAATGTTTCTTTTCATTTTTATAATAATTTTTCGGAAGGTAGATATAAGCATTTCTCTTCTCAGAACCTTCCGGCAAAGGATAATCAACGCTAAAACGATAAACCATGTCAATTCTCCAATCCAAAATTATTTTTCTGTATTTTTATCCCCTAAACATAGCACAAAAAGGCTCAAATAGCAAACAAAAAGAAGCCCGAAGACGATGGGGTTCAAATCTGTCCATGTCCTTTGACTTCTCTTTCTTTTCTGCACTATTTTTTATTTGGATTTCGCTTTTTCCGAATCTGTTACATTCTTATAACCAGCTGCCGTGTATTCATTGTCGTGAATATTACACATCAAACTGTTTTCGGTAAATATCAATGGCAGAACCAACTCCTGCTGCTTATCCTCATTATAAAAAATGATAACCGCGTCACTAACCTCATACGGATTATAAAATACACCTCCGGAAAAACCATAATGTTCCGCCAGCACATCTGCCAAAGGGCTCAACATATATGGATCTTCCCAAAATCCATGTGGCAGCGGACACTCAAATCCCAAAACTTTTCCTGTTGCATCATCAAACCAGATTAGATATTCATCTTTCTTATTTGCAACAAAACTGCATGCCCAAAAATAATACACAGATTCATAATCTGATGAAGTTCCAATAAAGGCATCCGCATTCATTTTCAGAATGGATGTGGTCATTCGAGAAAAATCTATATCGCCGCAGGTCGCTGCAATATCCGCCGCAAAATCCAGCATCATATCATACATCTGATCTTTGGTATAGTTTTTGCCAGCTTTCACATACACTGTAGGCTCTGACAAAATTGCAGGAAAGTTATCCAATTCCTCAAAAAAATAGTCCACATTTTGTGTGATGACCACATTATCTATCTCATATGTTTTTGAAGCGTTTACTAAATTCTTATCCTCAGCCATAGTCACCAGATTGGGAATCACATAAGAAAACACCAGCAGCACAATTATACCGAGAACGGTTCCTATCTTCTGTCTCATAATTCCCGCCCTCCATTTAACTCTACTGTTACAGCCGTGCCGATTCCTTCTTGGCTGATAATTCTCATGCTGCCTTTATGCAGCTGCACAATCTTGTCACAGAGCGCCAATCCCAGGCCTGCGCTCCCTGTTCCTCTGGCTCTAGCTTTATCTACCCGGTAAAAAGCCTCTGTCAGATGCTGTATTGACTCTTCCGGAATTCCTTTTCCTTCATCTTTCACAATAAACCTGCAGCCAGTTGGTGTCATCTCTACCGTGATATAGATATTCCCGCCCTGCTCCATGGCTTTCCTTGCATTATCCAGCAAATTGATCAACAACGTCTGCACCAGGTCCGAATCCATCATACAGTTCCCACTCTCAACCTGCACAAGCATTTTTACATGGTCTTTTCCGAATACCGGCTGAAGATGCCCCGTCACATAGCGCACCAAATCAGAGGGGCTGACATATTTCATAGCCAATTCCACTTTATCAGCCACAAAAAGATCCAACATTTTCAGCGAAAGATTTTCCAAACGTTTTGCTTCCGAATAAATATAATCCAATGCTTCCGCTTCCTCTCTTTTGCTTAACTTCTGACTCCTTAGAAGATCCGCATAACCTATGATGGAAGTCATCGGAGTCTTTAATTCATGGGTAAATGCACCCATGAAACGATCTTTCTGATCCGCCGCCTCAGTAAGTATATGAATGTTTTTCTCTAGCTTATCTGCCATTTGGTCAAAATCTCTGGACAAAGAAGCAATCTCATCATCGGTATTGATATTGGACCTGTATGTTAAATTCCCTTCCGCAATCTCCCTGGAAGCTTCCGACAACCGACGCAGAGGTCGTGTAAGAAAGGTAGCAAGGAGCCAGGAAAAAAATGCACCCCCAAGCATCAGCACCCAGAAAGTCCTCTCAAACACACGAATCTGTTTGTCCCGAATATCATAGATGTCCGTCAATTCCTGACCCATCTTTAAAACATACATCTCCCCATTCATAACAATACCTGTATCTGTCTGCAGATAAGGTTTGCCATCCACCGACTTATAGTATGTTATACACACTTTGTTTTTGACACTATCCTCTTCTACATCCAAGTCTGAAACCACATCTGTTTTTTCGATATAACCTTTTTGGTAGACAATATCATCTCCCCGCATCAACTGAATAGCCTCTATGGTGTCCTGTGCAGAAATATTTCTGATAGCCGCCACAATCTCCGTTTCACCAAAACCGGTTTCATCGGCGCCAAGTATCTGCAGCATTTTGATTACCATTCGATTGCTGCCTAATGCGGTCTGCTCTTCTCTCTCCAAGTTTGCCTGAAAGGTGGTGTGAATCTGCACTGCACCGCCAATGCCAAAAAGCAACGCGATCAATGCAATTGTTGCCAAGGTAATGCGAAACCTAAAACTCACGGACGAACCTCCAAACGATAACCAATCTTCTTCACTGCCTGCAATTCCTTCTTAAGCCCTGTCTTATTGCGAAGTCTCTGAACATGGATGTCCACTGTCTTACTTCCATACTGCATATCTCCGCCCCAAACTCGCTCATAGATCTGTTCTCTGTGCAGGGCCGTATTCGGTGTGGCAAGAAACAGTAAGAGCAGTTCGAATTCCTTTGGGGTAAGGGCGATAGGATTACCATCCCGTTCAACAATCATTGACATGCGGTTTACATACAGACCATTGATATTATACTCTTCAACTGTCTTATTATATCGACGCATAACCACTTCTACTCTTGCGATCAGCTCTGCCACGTCAAAAGGTTTCACAATGTAATCTTCCGCTCCCATGCGGAGCCCTTTCACCCTGTCGGCTACTGCATTTTTAGCGGTGAGAAAGATTACCGGAATTCCTAAAGGCCGAATATAATCCAGCAGTTCAAATCCATCAATCTCTGGAAGCATAATATCCAACAGAATCAGGTCGTATTTACCATGATCGATCTTTTCTACTGCCTGATTCCCGTCAGATGCGGTTTCACACAGATATCCTGCATTTTTCAGACTGATCCTTATCAGATTTAAAATAGGTTTTTCATCATCTACAATTAAAATTCGAAGCATTTTTCTTCCTCTGTATCTACAATTATCAACCATTCACTGTATGACTACCTTATTTTCCCAAAATCATACAGGAAAGATGCAACGAAACTGCATCAAATACTGCATTATATTTTCCAAATCTTCCATTGACTATTAATATCGAAATGATTAAAATCATTATTTGGTATATAGAAGTCTTATCAGTATAGGCAAAATTTTTGTATTATCTTTGAAGTTTTTATTAAAAATCCGATAAGTTTTTATGCACAAAAGAAAGAAGGTCTGTAATATGAACACAACAAATCCTGCCGCAAACCCTCTGGGCAAGCTGCCTGTCAGTAAATTAATGTTGCAATTCTCCATCCCGGCTGTTATATCTCTGGTCATCAACTCCCTGTACAACATGGTGGACCAGATTTTTATCGGTCAGGGTGTGGGATATCTTGGCAATGCTGCCACCAACGTAATCCTTCCTATGGTGGTTGTCCTTTTGGCTTTGGGGCTTATGATAGGTGACGGAGCGTCTGCATATATGAGTCTGAATCTTGGCATGAAAAAGCCGGATGAGGCTGCCAAAGGTGTAGGAAGCGCCATCACTTCCATTATTGTCTGTGGCGTAGTCCTTCTGATTGTATTCGAATTGTTCCTTGTTCCATTCTGCAATCTGTTTGGTGCAACCCCAGACTCCCTTCCATACTGCATTGAATACGGTCGCATCATCCTGATTGGTTTTCCATTCTCTAT
>JAZQSD010000025.1:0-27297 GCA_045629925.1 Eubacterium sp. | reverse complement strand
ACAAGTGAAGGCGTGCCTTGCGCGCATTGGATATGAGAAAGAGGTTACACTTACAAAGGAATGTCTGGATGAACTGATTTTTTCTTGTCAGTCTCATGTTCCTTATGACAACCTGGATGTTTTTGACTATGACAGAGAAGTGAAACTGGATTTTGATAGTCTTTACAATAAGATTGTTGTGAATGGCAGAGGCGGATACTGCTTTGAGTTAAATGGATTTTTCTATGCGTTTTTGAAAAGTCTTGGATTTGATGCCGTTCCTACATGCTGTCGTATCATGTTTGGACCACTGGAAGGACCACATCAGAACTTTATCGATCACCGTGCTACCATCGTTACCATTGATGGTCAGAAACATTTTTGCGACGTTGGAACAGGTGCGCCAATGCCATTGGCAGCGCTTCCTATGATCGAAGATCTTTGGCAGGACACAAGAGGCTGCGAGTTCTGTGTACGCAAGGGCAGCGAGCATAACTGGTACGAACTTCACAGAAAGGTTGGCGTGAAGGAAGACGGCACTTACAGCGAAGTGTTGGATTTGTATTTCTTGAACGCATCTGTTCAGGAATGTGACTTCATGACACCAAACTTCTACATGTACATGAGCAGAGAAAGTCTGCCACATACACGCAGAATGGTCAGCGTAAAGACAGAGACAGGATTTATTGACCTGGCAAATGATGTTTTTACAGAAGTGTCAAACGGTGTAAAAACAGAGCGCAAAGTTCCATATGAAGAACTGCTGCCATTGATTCAGAACACATTTAAGATCAATGTGTCTGAACCGCTGAGAAGAATTTAATTCAAAGGCCTGAACGGCCAGGAAAGTTGAGTAATAATGACAGAGAGAGATTTTATTGAAGGCGATTTTCGCGAAGAAGTTCCAGGGGAGGAAAAACCTGTTGCGGAAGTTGTAGAAGAAGTTACAAATGATACACAGGATGACACAGAAAAGAAGCAGGAGCGCAGATGCCATATCTGTCAGCGCCCTGAAAGTGTTGCAGGCAAGCTTGTGAGAGTGCCAAACAATATTCTTGTATGTGCAGACTGTATGCAGCAGACATTAGATACGATGGCTGCATATCCTGGCATGCTTGATATGCCAGGTTTTCCAGGCATGGGCGGATTCCCTGGCATGGACAGCATCCCTGGACTTGAATTCCTGGGAGGGATCCCTGGATTTGGAATGCCAGGAACTGTGCCACCAGTAACAGAAGGCGCAGATGCTGTGGAAGAGTCAGGGGAAGAAGCTCCAGAAGGAGCCGAAGGACAGAAAACAGATGGCAAGAATCCACACCAGAATGTTTCTGGCGGCATCAACATCGGAGATCTGTTTGGCGGTGGCAAAAACCCACATATCCAGTTTGTGAATATGGCAGATCTTCAGAACCTGATGGGTGGACCAAGACAGGTTAAGAAGAAAAAGAAAAAACAAGTAAAAGAGATGGAACCAATTCTTGATATCAAGAAGATTCCACCACCACATAAGATCAAAGCCAGCTTAGATGATTATGTGGTAGGACAGCATCATGCGAAGAAAGCCATGTCTGTTGCTGTTTACAACCACTACAAACGTGTTATGAGCAATTACGATGATGGCATTGAGATTGAGAAATCCAACATGCTGATGGTTGGACCAACTGGTTCCGGTAAAACATATCTGGTTAAAACATTGGCAAGACTTTTGAACGTGCCATTGGCTATCGCTGATGCAACTTCCCTTACAGAAGCTGGTTACATCGGCGATGATATCGAAAGTGTGCTTTCCAAACTTTTGGCAGCAGCTGACAATGACGTGGAAAAAGCAGAACGCGGTATTGTTTACATTGATGAGATTGATAAGATTGCAAAGAAGAAAAATGCAAATCAGCGTGACGTTTCCGGCGAATCTGTACAGCAGGGTATGTTAAAACTGTTAGAAGGTGCGGAAGTAGAAGTGCCAGTTGGAGCTAGCAGCAAAAATGCTATGGTTCCAATGACAACTATCGATACAACAAACATTTTGTTTATCTGCGGCGGCGCATTCCCAGGTTTGGAAGAGATTATCAAAGAGCGTCTCACAAAGCATTCCACAATGGGATTTGGCTCAGAACTGAAAGATAAATATGATGCAGATGACAATATCCTTATGAAAGTTACAACAGAGGACGTGCGTAAGTTTGGTATGATTCCAGAATTTATCGGCCGTCTTCCAATTCTGTTCTCTTTGGAATGCCTCACAGAAGAAATGTTAGTCAACATTTTAAAAGAGCCAAAGAACGCCATTATCAAACAGTACAAAAAACTGCTTGAGATGGATGAGGTAAAACTTGATTTCAACGAAGAAGCGTTAGAGGCGATTGCGAAGAAAGCCATCGAGAAAAAAGTTGGCGCACGAGCACTTCGTTCCATCATTGAAGAGATCATGCTTGATATCATGTATGAAATACCAAAGGATGACAATATCGGATCCGTGCTGATCACAAAAGAATATGTGGAGGGCACAGGCGGACCTGTAGTCACAATGCGTGGTTGTGAAACACCATTGTTAGAAGGGTAATACAGGTATAAACAATAAAAAGAGTATTAAGCTTTTAAGCTGATGAATGAAAAATGCACTCTCCAGAAATGGAGGGTGCATTTTTTTACATCCATGTAAGGACTGTGGTTCCCCAGGTCAGACCGGCTCCGAAACCAGCCAACACAATGGTGTCTCCGGATTTCAGGAGGCCTTTTTTATTAACTTCATCTAATAGCAATGGAACTGAGGCGCCGGAAGTGTTGCCGCAGTGATCCATGTTGGCAGGAATCTTATCTAAAGACACCTTTAATGTTTTGGCAATGCTCTGATTGATGCGCATATTTGCCTGGTGAAGAAGAAACCAGTCTACTTGATCAGGGGTCAAGTCTGCCTTTGTTAGTGTTTCCAGAATGCTTTTTGGCACAGTTTTTGTGGCAAATTTGAATACGGCAGCGCCGTCCATAGAAAGATAATCCATTGGTTTAACTTCTGGACAAAAAGGATTGTTGTTTTCGCGGCTTTTCACATAGATTGCCTGGCAGCGCTCGCCGTCGCTTCCCATGGAGGATGCGATCACGCCTGTGGTGTCAGTTTTTACAACTGCTGCGCCGGCGCCATCTGCAAAAAGCACACATACCGAGCGATCGGCCCAATCAACAATGCGGGACAAGGTTTCTACACCAATGATCAGAGCGTTTTTGTAAATGCCGCTCTGGAAATAGGCATCCGCGGTATTAAGGGCAAAGATGAATCCTGAACAGGCGGCGTTTAGGTCAAAGGCAACTGCATTGCTTGCTCCTAGGCGACCTTGTACTTCGCATGCGGTACTTGGCACCAAGGTATCTGCGGTACAGGTGGCAACGATGATCAGCTCTACCTCTTCAGGAGACATATCGGCATCGGCCAAAGCTTTTTTGGCAGCTTCGTATGCCATAGAAGCAGTTGATTCATCTTCAGAAACAAGATGTCTGGATTTGATTCCTGTTCGGGATGTGATCCATTCATCATTTGTGTCTACGATAGTGGATAAAAACTGGTTAGTTGCTATATTTTTTGGAAGATAACTTCCGGTTCCGATAATTCTTGCTCTCATTTTATTCTCCGATTGTTCTGTAAATACGAAATAATACTTTGATAATCAAAGTATATTTAAGAAGTATAAGTAAAAATCACTTATTTGTCAACATGGAATGGAAGTGCTTTTGCCGGCATATATTGAAAAAAGAGGGGAGGTGCAGGATAGTGGCAGAAATTATTTTGGATGCAGGACATGGTGGGTTTGATAATGGTGCTACTTATGAAGGTGACCAGGAAAAAGACCAGACACTGCGCTTGGTCAAAGATGTTGGGGCCAGATTGGAGCAGGATGGGTATATAGTAAAGTACATCCGCACAGAAGATGTTTATGAATCCCCTTATCAAAAGGCGGAAAAAGCAAACAACATGGGCGGTGATTTTTTTATTTCTTTTCATCGCAATTATAGCGTGGAAGATAACTTATACAGCGGGGGGCAGGCGCTTGTGAATTCTCTGCAGAGCGAAGAGGCAACAGTATTGGGTGAGGAGTTGGTTCGGCGCCTGGAAATGGTCGGGTTTGAGAATTTGGGCGTGGAGGAAGTGCCAGATCTGATTGTTCTAAGGGAAACGAAAATGCCCGCAGTGTTGTTTGAAGTTGGTTTTATGAACAGTGATAAGGACCGGTTTTTGTGGCATGAGAATTATGACGAGATTGTGGAGGGAATCACAGAGGGAATCAGGGCAACAGTGCCGCTGGATGTTTACTATGTACAGACCGGGCTGTTCAAACATGAGGTGAATGCAGCTTGTCAGATGGAGCGGCTCCAGATGTTGGGATACGCAGGATGCATTCATTATGAGAAACCCTATTATGGAGTTTGGATCGGTAGAGAGACCACGCTAGAAAGTGCCGTGCATTTGCAAAAACAGCTTCGAAGGGATGGTTTTCAAACCTTAATTGTTACATACTAAATAAAACTATAAAAATAGGCGACAAAAAACGATGGAACTGATATAATGTAGTTGTCTTTTTGCACGTCTTTTATGTTCTGGAAATGGAGCTTTTATGAAGCAGACCAAGTTTCTGGTATTCTGGAATCCCTATGAAGAAGAAATAGAATTTTCAAAGGCTCAGTATTTTGAGCATCTTTTTTGCTACAAACAGCATGTGGTAATGATCGATCTGAAAAACAACAAAGATCCGCGTTCCCTAAGTTTGTTAAGGGAAGCGGATCTGGTGGTTGTGTTTATGAAGCAAAGCTTAGAATGCTTTGAGACTTATTTTGTCCGGGATTATATTCCTGGAGATAAAACTTTGTTTGCCATCACAGACTACATCTCGGATGGGATGAATGATTGGCCTGGAATTTTGGGCCAGTTCAGGATCCCAAGGAATCGTCTGTTTTTCCTGCCGCGCCACAATCAGTTACAGTATGTTAAAGAGAGTGGTTTGATGTATCAGTATCACCAAGGGAAATATGAAAATCTATCCTATGAGCAAACGGTAGGGTTTTACCCAAATTACAAATCCCTGTGTGATAAGATTTATTCTTGGCTGGCCTGATCTTGTTTCTCAGGAAGACGGAGATAAATCTTGCTGATACGGTTCTTTTCTTTGCGTGTAACCTGCAGATAGATTCCGTGTGGAGTTGTAACAGATTCTCGAAGGGCTGGCAGATGATCTAACAGTTCGATCATGTATCCACCCAGAGAGTCGTAATCTTCAGAATCTAAATCCAGATCTAATTCATCGTTTAAGTCATCCAGACTCATGGAGCCTTCTACAAGATATTCTGTCGGAGACAGTTTTTTCAACAATTCGTCTTCGTCTGCGTCGTATTCATCTCGAATGTCGCCAACGATTTCTTCCAATAAGTCCTCTAATGTGATCAGACCGGAAGTAACACCGTATTCATCTAACACGATAGCCATGTTGATAGAAGAATCCCGCATGGACAAGAAAAGTTCGGCGGTGTTTTTCTGCTCGTATGTGAAGAATGGTTCTCTCATAAGCTTTTTAATTGAGAATTCTTCAGATGTGTCATGGAGGAAGATGTCCTTCATGTTGAGGATACCTACGATGTCATCAGGACTTTCTTCGCAGATTGGAAGTCTTGTGAATTTATCTCTACGGAAAATTTCCATCAATTCTTCATAAGTGGCATCGATTCTTGCATAAGTCATGTCCACACGAGGCACCATAACTTCTTTTGCCAAAGTGTCACCGAAGTCGAAAATGTTGTTTACCATTTCTTTTTCTTCGGATTCAATGACACCATCTTCAAGACTTACGTCCACGATGGTTCTCAGTTCGTTTTCGGTCATGGCTGCACGCTTTTCGTTGGAACGGATGCCGAACAAACGAAGGAAAAGCATAGCCAAGGCATTGATGATAAAGATTACCGGTGTGAGAACGATCATGAGGGCCAAGATAATAGGCGCAACTCGCAGAGATAATTTTTCAGCTCTGTAAGTAGCCATTGTCTTTGGAGAAATCTCGCCAAAGATCAGAATCAGGATGGTAAGAACACCTGTAGCGATGCCGGCACCGGCGTTTCCAAACACATCGATTGCCAGTGTTGTGGCCAATGATGAGGCAGAAATATTCACTACGTTGTTGCCAATCAAGATAGCACTCAGCATCTTTCCGGAATTTTCTGTAATTCTTAAAACTTTTTTCGCCCGCTTATCGCCGTCTTCAGCAAGGAAACGGATCTGGTAAATGTTTACCGTCGTAAGAGCTGTCTCCGATGATGAGAAAAATGCTGATAAGCAAAGCATAACAACTAAAATAACTAGTCTAAAAATAATACTGGGGTCCAAAATGATACTCCTTTTCAAATGTAATTTGCATTGCTGCAATGGTTAAACTATAGCTTATTGCATATTTTTTGTAAAGAGAAAACCCCTTTAAGAATCGTTAAAAAAGAATAAAAAATCAGAAAAAACAGTCATATTTCAAAGGACTGGTGCATATCTTTTTTAGTGAGAGAGGAGGAGTGAAAAGTGGACAAGATAAGGAGACAGAACAGGGTCAAAAAAGATTCAACTTTGGCTGGAATGGGAGTGTGTATCCTGGGGACATTGCTTTTTATGTATGTCTTGACGGGAATCTTGCTGTTTGCAATGGCTTTTTTGTTATATAAATTTAAGCTGCATGAAAATTTTGTGATGATCGGAATTATTGTTGTTTATGTTGTTGCGGGTTTTGCAGGCGGGTGGATGATTCAAAAACGGTTGGGAAGACCGTGTGCTTTTGCAGGATTGCTTTTAGGCCTTGTCTATTTTTTGATATTGTTTTTCGGGTCTGCCTTTTTAAATCATGGTTTCCCGGAAGATATGTTCCGAATGGCTGCGGTGATGGTTATGTGCAGCTGCGCATCCATGCTTGGATCCATGCTCGGAACGGCGTCAAAGGCATGAAAAAAGTTCTTTCATTCAATAGAATCTTGTGTTATACTTGCTGTAGCTATGTAAGGAAGGAGTTTTTTTATGAAACACGTAAAAACATTAAATACAAAAAAATTACAGAACACAATTAAAAAAGGCGGTTGCGGCGAATGCCAGACATCTTGCCAGTCTGCTTGCAAAACATCTTGCACAGTAGGTAACCAGAGCTGCGAACACAGCAAATAATTTGTGATTTAAATTAATTAAAGAGATTATACAAAGACCGTATGGACAACATACGGTCATTTGTTATGTTCAGAGCCAAGCAGAATGGAAATGCAAGATATTTTATCTGCTGGCAGAATAAAAATCCCAGAGCCAAGCAGAATGGAAACACTTTGTGTTTTCGAGGTGCTTGCGGATATAGAACAGAAAGAGAGGGACAAAAGTGGTTCATCAGTATAAAAACAATGGCTACAATATTGTTCTTGATGTAAATAGCGGTGCGATTCATGTTGTTGATGAGGTCAGCTACGATGTGATCGCAGAATACGAAGGTCACAGCTTGCAGGAAGTGACAGATGTGCTGAAGGGTAAGTACCCAATCCATGAGATTGCAGAGTGCTACCAGGAAGTAAAACAGCTAGAAGAAGATGGCGTGCTTTTTACAAAGGACAATTACGAGTCATACATTATTGATTTTAAGAAACGTCAGACGGTAGTAAAGGCTTTGTGCCTTCACATTGCTCATGACTGTAACCTGGCTTGCCGCTACTGCTTTGCGGAAGAAGGCGAGTACCACGGCAGAAGAGCATTGATGGATTATGAAACTGGAAAAGCTGCGCTTGATTTCCTGATTGCCAACTCTGGCAACAGAAGAAATCTGGAAGTAGACTTTTTCGGTGGGGAACCATTGATGAATTTCCAGGTAGTAAAGGATCTGGTGGCTTATGGCCGTGAACAGGAGAAAATCCATGACAAACATTTCCGCTTCACACTGACAACAAACGGTGTGTTGCTGAATGATGATGTTATGGAGTTTGCAAACAAAGAGATGGATAACGTGGTTCTCAGTATTGACGGCAGAAAAGCAGTCAACGATTATATGCGTCCTTTCAGAAATGGAAAGGGAAGCTATGAGTTGATCGTTCCAAAATTCCAGAAGTTTGCAGACAGCAGAAATCAGGACAAGTACTATGTGAGAGGAACATTTACTCATCACAATTTAGATTTTTCTAAGGATGTTTTGCATCTGGCAGATTTAGGGTTCAAACAGATCTCTGTGGAACCGGTTGTTGCACCAGACACAGAAGATTATGCGATCCGTGAAGAAGATCTTCCACAGCTTTTTGCTGAATATGATGCGTTGGCAGCAGAGATGGTAGAACGCAAAAAATCTGGAAACGATTTTAACTTCTTCCATTTCATGATCGACTTAGAAGGCGGTCCATGTGTTGCGAAGCGTCTGTCTGGCTGCGGATCAGGAACAGAATATTTGGCAGTGACTCCTTGGGGTGACCTCTATCCATGTCACCAGTTTGTAGGAAATGAAGAATTCCTTATGGGCGATGTGTGGAACGGAGTTAAGAATACGGAACTTAGAGATGAATTCAAATGTTGCAACGTATATGCCAAAGAAAAATGTCGTGAATGTTTTGCAAGATTTTACTGTAGCGGTGGATGCGCAGCAAACTCTTACAATTTCCATGGCAGCATCAATGATGCATATGATGTAGGCTGTGAGCTTGAAAAGAAACGTGTGGAATGCGCGATTATGATTCAGGCAGCCATGGCTGAATAGGATTGAAAGGAAGTGGATAAGAGATGAAGAAAAAATCAGGCCTTGTGGTCTTTGTCGTATTTCTTGCCATTGTAGCAGCCCTTGCATACTACTCCTTTGGAGTGTTGGAAGGAACTATGGCGAAAGATAAAGATCGCGGCGTGAAGCTTGGTCTGGATCTGTCCGGTGGTGTCAGCATTACATACCAGGTTGTGGATGAAGATCCTTCACCTGAAGATATGAGTGATACTATTTACAAGCTTCAGAAACGAGTAGAAGGTTACAGTACAGAGGCGGAAGTATATCAGGTTGGTGATGACAGAATCACTGTTGAGATTCCTGGTGTAAGTGATGCCAATAGAATTTTGGAAGAATTAGGAAAACCTGGATCTCTGGAATTCCAGACAATGGATGGCCAGGTATTTATGACCGGTGATCAGATTGCCGGTGCGCAGGCAGCAAACTATGAGAATCCAACAACTGGCGAGAGAAGCTTTATTGTTGAGCTTACTATGACAGATGAAGGTTCACAGATTTTCTATGATGTTACAAGTGCAAACGTTGGCAATATTCTTCCAATCGTATATGACGAAGAAGTGATTAGTGCGCCGGTTGTAAATGGCCCAATCTCAGGCGGTTCCGCTTATATTAGCGGTATGGCTAGTTACGAAGAGGCAGAGGAACTGGCTACATCCATCCGACTGGGATCATTGTCCTTAGAACTGGAAGAGCTTCAGTCTGAAGTGGTAGGCGCGAAGCTTGGCGTTGAAGCTATCGAGACAAGTATTCAGGCAGCGATCATCGGTGTGATCATCATCATGATCTTTATGATCCTTGTATATAGAATTCCTGGTTTGGCAGCAGCTATTGCACTGTTGATCTATTCAGGTATTCTTGTTTCTATCTTACATATTTATAGAAACGATATTACACTTACATTGCCAGGTATTGCGGGTATCATCCTGTCTATCGGTATGGCAGTGGATGCCAATGTAATTATTTTTGCCCGTATCAGAGAAGAGATTACAGGCGGAGAGGCTGTTGAAGATGCCATGAAGATTGGTTTCAAAAAAGCTACAACAGCAATCCTTGATGGTAATATTACAACACTGATTGCGGCAATCGTGCTTTGGATCCTTGGTACAGGTCCTATCAAAGGATTTGCTATTACACTGATCCTGGGTATTGTTTTCTCGATGTTTACAGCTCTTTTTGTTACAAGATGGATTCTCAAATCCCTGTATGCGATGGGCTGTCAGGATAAGAAATTCTTTGGAGAAAAGAAAGAACGCACACCGATCAATTTTATCGGCAGAAGAGTTATTTTCTTTATTATCTCCATTGCGATCATTGTGGCTGGATTTGCTGGAATGGGCGCACACCAGTCTACAGAAGGCAAGGCTTTAAATTACAGCCTTGAGTTTGTGGGCGGAACATCTACAACAGTAACATTTGATGAAGATTATTCATTGGAAGAAATCGATGAACTGATCGTGCCTGTTGTACAGGATATTACAAAAGATGGAAATATCCAGACTCAGAAAGTACAGGGAAGCACTGCTGTTGTAATCAAGACAAGAGATCTTAGTCTGGATGAACGACAGGAATTCAATGCAGCTATGATTGAGAACTTTGGTGTTGCGGAAGAAGATATTGCATCTACCAATATCAGCTCTACAATCAGTAGTGAAATGAAGACAGATGCCATCAAAGCGATCATTATCGCAACAATCTGTATGCTGATTTACATCAGACTCAGATTCAAGCAGATGTCCTTCGCTTCAAGTGCGGTAATCGCTCTTGTGCATGACGTATTGATTGTTCTTGCATTCTATGCATTGGCAAGAACTTCTGTAGGCACAACATTTATTGCCTGCATGCTGACAATTGTAGGTTACTCCATCAATGCGACTATTGTTATCTTCGACCGAATCCGTGAAAACTACAATGCGGTATTTGAAGAAGATGAGAATGCAATTCCAGATCTGAAAGAGATTGCAAACAGAAGTATCACACAGACATTGTCACGAAGCATCAATACTACAATTACTACATTTGTAATGGTATTTGTTCTGTTCTTGTTAGGTGTGCCATCAATTCGAGAGTTTGCACTTCCATTAATCGTGGGAATTGTTTGCGGTGCTTACTCATCCGTATGTCTTACAGGCGCATTGTGGTATGCTTTTAAAACTGCTTTTGGCAAGAAGAAACAGCCAGCAGTGATTGAAGAAGTGCCACAGCCAAAGAAAAAGGCAAAAAAACAGCAGCCTGCACCACAGACAGAGGTTGTAGTTGAGGAATCAGCTCCACAGCCAGTACAGCAGAAAAGCAATAAAAACAAAAGCAAAAACAAAAAGAAAAAGAAATAATAAAATATAGTTTTTCTTAAAGATGTTAAGCCATGCCTTGTCTTCGTTGACAGGGTGTGGCTTGTTTTTGTATAGTGTTTTTGTAGATGGTTCGGACGAGCAAAAATTGTGGAGGATATATGCAGATTGTACAGATAATACAGATTGGAATCTTGGTGTTTGCTGTTGTAATGAATCTTATTGGATTTTTCGTGATGGGGATTGATAAGATGCAGTCTAGAAAGCACCGGAGACGAGTGCCGGAGCGAAGGATTTTTATTATCAGTATCCTTTTGGGCAGTGTAGGCACTTTTGCAGGAATGTATGTTTTCAGACATAAGACCAGACACATGAAATTTGTGATCGGGATTCCAGTGATCCTTGCAGCCCAGATTATTGTGTGGGTGCTTCTGACCTACGGCAAGGATTTTTTAGGGTAGTTTTAAGTTGAAATTGGAAAAAAAGTTGTTTATACTATATTGAACTAGTTTTAAAATGGGTACACTCATAGGCAGATGCGTTTTGCTGGAATGATGGTACGCAGAACACGGAGGGAAACGAATTATGCACTTACTTGAAGAAGTTAAAGCAGTTGACACCGCGGTATATGACGCGATCAATGCAGAGTATGAAAGACAGAACCGCCACATTGAACTTATTGCATCAGAGAACTGGGTAAGCCCAGCTGTACTGGCTGCAACAGGAAGCGTTTTGACTAATAAATATGCAGAAGGCTATCCAGGAAAAAGATATTACGGCGGATGCCATTGCGTAGATGTTGTAGAAGACCTTGCAATTGAACGTGCGAAAAAATTATTCGGAGCTGAATATGTCAATGTACAGCCACATTCTGGCGCCAGTGCAAACTTGGCAGTAGAATTCGCGTTGGTAAAACCAGGGGAGACAATCCTTGGCATGAACCTTGACCATGGCGGACATCTTACACACGGAAGTCCTGTAAACTTCTCAGGAACATATTTTAATATTGTGCCTTACGGCGTAAATGACGATGGATTCATCGATTATGATAATGTTATGGAACTTGCAATGACACACAAGCCACGTTTGATCATTGCTGGAGCAAGTGCATATGCAAGAGCGATTGATTTTGCTAAGTTCCGTGAGATCGCGGATGCATGCGGTGCATATCTTATGGTAGATATGGCTCACATTGCAGGTCTTGTTGCGGCAGGTCTTCATATGAATCCAATTCCATATGCTGATGTTGTTACAACAACAACACACAAGACACTGCGCGGACCTCGTGGCGGTATGATTCTTGTGTCCAAAGAATCCATGGAAAAGAACAACTTCAACTTTAACAAAGCAATCTTCCCTGGCACACAGGGCGGACCTTTGATGCATGTAATTGCAGGTAAGGCTGTATGTTTCCAGGAAGCGCTTACAGATGAGTTCAAAGAATATCAGCAGCGTGTTATCGATAATGCCCAGGCTCTTTGCAAAGGTCTTATGAACCGTGGCATTAAGATTGTATCCGGCGGTACAGACAATCACCTGATGTTGGTAGACCTGACACCATTTGACCTTACAGGTAAGGCAGTTGAAAAACTGTTAGATGAAGCGCATATTACTGCAAACAAAAATACAATCCCAAATGATCCAAAATCTCCATTTGTAACAAGTGGTATCCGTCTTGGTTCTCCAGCGGCAACTACTAGAGGTCTTAATACAGAGGATATGGATCAGGTTGCGGAAGCGGTTGCGATCGTGATCAAAGAAGGGGAAGCAGGTATTGAGAAAGCAAGAGCTATCGTTAAGACTCTTACAGATAAATATCCATTAAAATAATTGGAAATGAGAAAGGAGCTGTATTGGGCGTTTTTGGTTTTGTTCAATGCGGGGAATGAGAAATGATTGATATTAAATTTTTGAGAGAGAATCCAGAAATTGTTAAGCAGAATATTAGAAACAAATTTCAGGATAAGAAACTTCCATTAGTAGATGAAGTAATCGAGCTTGATAAGAAAGCACGTGAGGTAAAGGGCGAAGCGGATGATCTTCGTGCAAACCGTAACAAAGTGTCCAAACAGATTGGTGCATTAATGGGCCAGGGCAAAAAAGAAGAAGCTATGGCGTTAAAAGACCAGGTTGCCAAAGATGCAGCTCGTCTTGCTGAGCTGGAAGCCCAGGAAGAAGAATTAAATGCACAGGTAACAAAGATCATGATGTCTATTCCAAACATCATCGATCCTACAGTGCCAATCGGTAAGGATGACAGCGAGAACGTAGAAGTTCAGAAATACGGCGAACCAGTAGTTCCTGACTATGAGATTCCATATCACACAGACATTATGGCAAAATTCGATGGTATCGACCTTGACAGTGCCCGTAAAGTAGCCGGTAATGGTTTTTACTACCTTCAGGGTGATATTGCAAGACTTCATTCTGCAATGACAACATACGCAAGAGATTTCATGATCGATCGCGGATTCACATACTGCATTCCACCATTCATGATCAGAAGCAACGTTGTAACAGGCGTTATGAGCTTTGAAGAAATGGATGCTATGATGTACAAGATTGAAGGTGAAGACCTTTACCTGATTGGTACATCTGAACATTCTATGATCGGTAAATTTATCGATACTATGATTGATGAAGAAGAGCTTCCAAAGACATTGACAAGCTATTCTCCATGCTTCAGAAAAGAAAAAGGTGCTCACGGTATTGAAGAACGTGGTGTATACCGCATCCACCAGTTTGAAAAACAGGAAATGATCGTTGTGTGCAAGCCAGAAGAATCTCCAATGTGGTTTGAAAAATTATGGCAGAACACAGTTGATCTGTTCCGCACATTAGATATTCCTGTAAGAACATTAGAGTGCTGCTCTGGTGATCTTGCAGATCTGAAGGTAAAATCTATCGACGTAGAAGCTTGGTCTCCACGCCAGAAGAAATACTTCGAAGTAGGAAGCTGTTCAAATCTTGGCGATGCACAGGCAAGACGTTTGAAGATCCGTGTAAAGGGCAAAGAAAGCAAATACTTTGCACACACACTGAACAATACAGTAGTAGCACCACCACGTATGCTGATCGCATTCTTAGAGAACAATATGAATGAAGATGGAACTATCAACATTCCAGTTGCTTTAAGACCATACATGGGTGGCAAAGAAATTATTAAATAATTGATTGGTTAGAGGCTGTCGCAGAAATGCGATGGCCTTTTTGTGCGTCTGCTGAAGAAATGAAAAAGAAGAAAACCTGTTTCTAAAACAACATTGTTAAAAAAATAACAGAGAATGATGCAAAATATACGATTTGTGTCGAAAAAATCTGACTATTAAAACAATTCTGAATTCAAAAATTCTTGGGGCAAACTCTTGAAAAACCTTGCTGTATATGGTAAAGTGGTAAGGTCGATATTGAAAATGGGAAAATTTGTGGAATTTTTTGAAATCGACTAAAGTTGTTAAAAACTTAACGATATATCCTGGGATTGTATAAAAATTTTATAAGAGATGTTTTGCAATTCTTGCATTATGAAATTCAGAGTGCTAGAATCAAGGTATCTAGGGTTATTTTTAAGTTTAGACTAGAGGGATATTTAATTAAGAAGGAGAGACAAAAATGGCAAAGAAAGTAGTATTAGCTGGCGCTTGTCGTACAGCAATCGGCAAAATGGGCGGACAGTTCGGTAATGTACCAGCTGTTGAATTAGGCGCAATCGTTATCAAAGAAGCTCTTAACAGAGCAGGCGTTGCTCCAGAAATGGTTGATGAAGTTATGATGGGTTGTGTAATCCAGGCTTCTCAGGGACAGAACGTAGCTCGTCAGGCAATGATCAAAGCTGGTTTACCAGAAGAAACACCTGCATTCACACTTAACGTAGTATGTGGTTCTGGTCTTAAATGTGTAAACGAAGCTGCTAACATGATCATGGCTGGACAGGCTGACATCGTTGTAGCTGGTGGTATGGAAAACATGTCTATGGCTCCATACGCTCTTAAAAAAGCTCGTTTTGGTTACAGAATGAACAACTCTACAATTATCGATACAATGGTTAACGATGCATTATGGGATGCATTCAACAACTACCACATGATGATCACAGCTGAAAACATCTGCGATCAGTGGGGATTAACAAGAGAAGAATTAGACGAGTTTGCAGCAAACTCTCAGCAGAAAGCAGTTGCAGCTCAGGAAGCTGGCTTATTCGATGCAGAAATCGTTCCAGTTCCAGTTAAAGTTAAAAAAGATGTTGTTATGATCACAAAAGACGAAGGTCCACGTGCTGGCACAACAGCTGAATCTCTTGGTAAATTAAAATGCTGCTCCGGTAAAGAAGGCGGTTTAGTAACAGCTGGTAATGCTTCTGGTATCAACGATGGTGCTGCAGCAGTAGTTGTTATGAGCGAAGAAAAAGCTATCGAATTAGGTATCAAACCAATGGCTACATTCGTATCTGGCGCTTTAGCAGGATGCGATCCAAAGATCATGGGTATCGGACCTGTTCCAGCTACAAGAAAAGCATTAAAGATTGCTGGTCTTGAAATGGATGATATCGATGTTATCGAAGCAAACGAAGCTTTCGCTGCTCAGTCTGTAGCAGTTGGTAAAGAACTTGGCTTTGACCTTGCTAAATTAAATCCAAGAGGTGGCGCTATCGCTCTTGGACATCCAGTAGGTGCTTCCGGATGCCGTATCCTTGTAACACTGTTACATGAATTACAGGAAAAAGAAGGCGATGCATACGGTCTTGCTACATTATGTATCGGTGGCGGTATGGGTTGCGCTACAATCGTTAAGAAAGAAGCTTAAGATTCATACGAACGATAATTTTTAAATTTTAATATTGTCTGCGGGAAGTTGAAATATGCTTCTCGCAGAATTAGTGGCTAATCTATGAAATGGATTGTTTTGGTATGGCAGTCGGGGGATTTCATATTTAGTTCATATATTTCATTTTAAGGAGGATGTATCATGAAAGTTGGTATTATTGGAGCTGGAACAATGGGCTCTGGTATCGCTCAGGCATTCGCACAGGTTGAAGGTTACGAAGTATATTTATGTGACATCAACGACGAATTCGCAGCTAACGGCAAGAAAAAAATTGCAAAGGGCTTCGAAAAAAGAATTGCAAAAGGCAAAATGGAACAGGCCGATGCAGATGCTATCTTAGCTAAGATCACAACAGGTACAAAAGACATTTGTACAGATGCTGATTTAGTAGTAGAAGCAGCATTAGAAGTAATGGCTGTTAAGAAACAGACATTCAAAGAATTAGCAGAAATCGTTCCAGCAACATGTATGTTTGCTACAAACACTTCTTCTCTTTCTATTACAGAAATCGGAGCAGGACTTGACAGACCAGTAATCGGTATGCATTTCTTCAATCCAGCACCTGTAATGAAATTAGTAGAAGTTATCCAGGGAGCTAACACACCAGATGAACTTAGAGACAAAATCGTAGAAATCTCTAAAGAAATCGGTAAAGTTCCTGTACAGGTAAACGAAGCAGCAGGTTTTGTTGTAAACAGAATCTTAGTTCCAATGATCAACGAAGGCATCTGTGTATTAGAAGCAGGTGTTGCAACCGTTGAAGACATTGACACTGCTATGAAATTAGGCGCTAACCATCCAATGGGACCTTTACAGTTAGGTGACTTTATTGGTTTGGATATCTGCCTCGCTATCATGGAAGTTATTTTTGCAGAAACAGGCGATCCAAAATATCGTCCAGCACCATTACTTAGAAAAATGGTTCGTGCTGGTTATCTTGGATGCAAGACTGGCAAAGGTTTCTATGACTACAGCAAATAAGATTGTATTTTATTAGTGGCAATACGCTATATAAAATAAATGGGGACTGTGTTTGTGTGCGTAAAAACAGTAGTTCCCGTGTATTGGGGCTAATTATGAAAAATGGAGGAAAAAAAGAATGGATTTCGCGTTAAGCAAAAAACATGAGATGGCTAGAACTCTTTTCAAAGAATTTTCAGAAACAGAAGTTAAACCTCTCGCTCAGGAAGTTGATGAAGAAGAAAGATTCCCTATTGAAACAGTAGAAAAAATGGCTAAAGCTGGTTTCATGGGTATTCCAATTCCAAAACAGTATGGTGGACAGGGTGCAGATATTCTTACATACGCTATGTGTGTAGAAGAATTATCCAAAGTTTGTGGTACAACAGGCGTTATCGTATCCGCTCATACATCTCTTTGCTGTGACCCTATCTTAACATATGGTACAGAAGAACAGAAAATGAAATATTTACCAGACCTTGCAGCTGGTAGAAAAATCGGTGCTTTCGGTTTAACAGAACCAGGTGCTGGTACAGATGCTCAGGGTCAGCAGACAAAAGCTGTTTTAGATGGTGACGAATGGGTTCTTAACGGATCTAAATGTTTCATCACAAACGGCTACTATGCAGACGTTTATATTGTAATCGCTGTTACAGGCGTAGTTGAAAAACGCGGCCGTAGACAGAAAGAAATCTCTGCATTTATCGTAGAAAAAGGAACACCAGGATTCACATTTGGTACAAAAGAAAAGAAAATGGGTATCCGTGGTTCAGCAACATATGAATTAATCTTCCAGGATTGCCGTATTCCAAAAGAAAACTTACTCGGACAGAAGGGTAAAGGTTTCGGCGTAGCTATGCATACACTTGATGGTGGACGTATTGGTATTGCTGCTCAGGCTCTTGGTTTAGCTGAAGGCGCTTTAGACGCTACAATCGCTTACACAAAAGAAAGAAAACAGTTCGGCAAAACAATCGCTCAGTTCCAGAATACACAGTTCCAGCTTGCTGAAATGGCTACAAAATGTAAAGCTGCTCAGATGATGGTTTACCGTGCTGCAAGAGCAAAAGATACTCAGAAAGATTACGGTCTTGAAGCAGCTATGGCTAAATTATGTGCAGCAGAAGTTGCTATGGAAACAACAACAAAAGCTGTTCAGTTACATGGTGGTTACGGTTACATCAGAGAATACGATGTTGAACGTATGATGCGTGATGCTAAGATCACAGAAATCTACGAAGGTACATCCGAAGTTCAGCGTATGGTAATCTCAGCTAATATTTTGAAGTAAATCAGGAGGCAAATCTCAATGAAGGTTATAGTATGTATTAAACAGGTACCTGATACAGCAGGTGGAGTACAGTTCAACCCAGACGGTACCCTTAACAGAGGAGCTATGCTCACAATCATGAACCCAGATGATAAAGCTGGTTTAGAAGCAGCTCTTAGATTAAAAGATCAGTATGGCGCAGAAGTTACAGCAATCACAATGGGTCTTCCAAAAGCTGAAGAAGTTCTTCGTGAAGCTATGGCTATGGGCGCAGACAAAGGTATTCTTATCACAGACAGATGTTTAGGTGGTGCTGACACATGGGCTACATCTACAACACTTGCTGGTGGTATTAGAAAATTAGAATACGATATCATTATCACAGGTCGTCAGGCTATCGACGGTGACACAGCTCAGGTTGGTCCACAGATCGCTGAACACCTTGGTCTTCCAGTTATCTCCTACACAAGAGATATCAAAGTTGAAGGCGACAGCTTAGTAATCCGTCGTGAATACGATGACAGATATCATATGGTTAAGGCTCAGATGCCTTGCTTACTTACAGCATTAGCTGAATTAAATGATCCACGTTACATGACTCCAGGTGGAATTTTCGATGCATATGATGCAGAAATCACAGTTTGGGGTAGAAACGACTTAATTGATGTTGATGATGCAAACATTGGTCTTAATGGTTCTCCAACAAAGATCGCTAGAGCTTCTGACAAAGTTAGAAAAGGTGCTGGCGAAAAAGTTGTTCTTGATACACCAGAAGAATCAGTAGAATACATCATGGACAAATTATTAACAAAACATGTAATCTAAGAAAAGGAAAGTGGTGAATAACAATGGCAGCAATGACAAACGAAACAATTGCTCAGTACAAAGACGTATACGTTTTTGCTGAACAGGTTGATAATGAATTAAGCGGCATCGCTTTAGAATTAGTAAGTGAAGGCACAAGACTTGCAGCAGAATTAGATGATGCAAAGGTTGTAGCTGTAGTAGTAGGTTCTGAAATCGCAGGACTTGCTGATAAATTAGCTGAATACGGCGCAGACAAAGTTATCTTAGTAGATGACCCAATGTTAAAAGAATACAGAACAGAACCATATACACACGCTCTTACATGTGTAATCAATGAGTTCAAACCAGAAATCATGTTAGTTGGTGCAACAGCTATCGGACGTGACTTAGGTCCATGTGTTTCTGCTCGTGTAGAAACAGGTCTTACAGCTGACTGTACATTACTTGAAATCGGTAACTTCCCATTAAACCCAATCCCAGGTAGAGAACAGAAAGCTAAACAGCTTCTTATGACTCGTCCTGCATTCGGTGGTAACACAATCGCAACAATCGCTTGTCCAGACAACCGTCCACAGATGGCTACAGTTCGTCCAGGCGTTATGCAGAAAATCGATCCAAGAGTAGGCGCTAAAGCTGAAATTATCGAGTTCAACCCAGGTTTCGAAGAAAACAGCAAATATGTTGAAATTCTTGAAATCGTTAAACATGTTAAAGATACAGTAGATATCATGGATGCTAAGATCCTTGTATCTGGTGGCCGTGGTGTTGGCGGTGCTGACAACTTTGCAATCCTTCAGGATCTTGCAGATGCAATCGGCGGTACAGTATCTTGCTCTCGTGCAGTAGTTGACTCTGGCTGGAAACCAAAAGATCTTCAGGTAGGTCAGACAGGTAAAACTGTACGTCCAAACGTATACTTCGCAATCGGTATCTCTGGAGCAATCCAGCACGTTGCAGGTATGGAAGAATCTGACATCATCATCGCTATCAACAAAGATGAAGATGCTCCAATCTTCGATGTAGCTGACTACGGTGTAGTAGGCGACCTTAACAAGATCGTTCCACAGTTAACAGCTGCAATCAAAAATGCAATTGCTAATAAATAGTCGCGATTAAGCAGACTGAGATTAAATTAAAAAATGTAACCGGTGTATCGTGCTTGCACGAATACACCGGTTCTTTTTTTGATTTAAGTGAAGGTGCAACGCGCACGAGGAAATGCGGAGCATTTTTGAGTCGTAAGCGGTGCGCTCAGTCTGCGAAATATTATTATAAATTAAATGAGCTGTCCCATAGGGCGAAGCCCGCGACTGAAAAAAGCGAAGCTTTTTGAAGGCACGGCTCTATAATTTAAGTGAAGGTGCAACGCGCACGAGGAAATGCGGAGCATTTTCGAGTCGTAAGCGGTGCGCTCAGTCTGCGAAGGAAAAAGCGTATGTTTTTTGGCAAAACTAGTTACTGAAAAGTGCCTACTTGACGTTTTTGAAAATGGAATTATAATGGTATTAAATTGGTATACCAAGCAAATACCAAAAAGAAACAGCAACTAATTATTTATAGATTTGAATGATTTGGAAGGAATGCAAGATGAGCGAAAAAGTTTCTATTACAAGTATGGATTTCCTTGCGGCAACAAATGTTAAGGGGCTGGATACTGCTATTGAAGGCTCTGGATTGTTCCAAAAGTCTAAAGTAATAAAAGAGAAAGAACAGAAAGATGAGATTCGTCGAGTAAAAACATGCTGTAGAGCATGTATTGCCAACTGCGGTGTTATTGCTACGGTTAAAAATGGCCGTGTCATTAAGTTGGAAGGTAATCCGGAAGACAGAATGAGCAAAGGCCGTATGTGTGCGAAAGGTTTGTCTGGTATTCAGGCGCTCTATCATCCAAATAGAAATAAATATCCAATGATGCGAGTTGGTAAGCGTGGCGCTAACAAATGGCGCCGTATTTCATGGGAAAAAGCTATCGATATCATCGCTCATAAACTGATGGAAACAAGAGAAAAGTATGGTGCAGAGACAGTGTTCTGCTCTACAGGTGGCGGCGGAAACCCAGAAATCTGGAGTATTGCCCGTTTCTGTAACATCTTCGGAACACCTAACTGGTTTGAACCAGGCTGTGCACAGTGCTATCTTCCACGTGTGCTTGCTTACACTATGATGTATGGCGGTGTGGATCCAAGTATTGCTGACTCCAACTCTCTTGAAATCTATGATACAGAAGATACTCCAATTCAGACACTGGTTCTTTGGGGCACAGATCCATCTTACTCTTGCCCAGCCAGCGGCGGTGGTGCGGTGGTAGATCTTCGCGCCAAAGGAGTAAAAACAGTTGTTATTGATCCACGTTTGACGCCAGATGCAGCAAAAGCAGATGTGTGGCTTCCAATCAGACCAGGTACAGACGTAGCTTTGATGCTGGCTTGGATCAGATACATTATGGAACAGAAACTGTACGATGCAGAGTTTGTAATGAAGTGGAGCAATCTTCCATATCTTGTTGATACAGAGACAAAGATGCTTGTTCGTGCAGAAAAAAGCGAAGATCCAGAAGTTCCAGATGTGTTTATGGTGTGGGATAGCAAGACAAACAGCATGCAGCCAATGACATATCCATGGAATGATGAGCTAGAACCAGTGCTTCAGGGAACATTTGAAGCGGATGGCAAGGTATATAAGACTGGTTTCCAGATGCTTTGGGAACAGGCAGAACCGTATACTTTAGCGTATGCTGCTGAAATCTGCGAGCTTGATCCTGCAAAGATTGAAGAAGCGATTCGTATCTATGCAGAAAATACACCAAGCGGTATCGCCATCGGTGTATCTACAGACCAGACACCAAACTCCGTGCAGGCAGCTATGGCCACAGCAACTTTGGATATCCTTATGGGTAATGTGGAACGGCCAGGTTCACTGCTTCAGAGATTCCGTACAAGCGGTGTATTTGATATGCCAAACTACCCAGTTCCAATCGCAGCTGACAGACTTCCGGATGAACAGTTAAAGAAACGTCTTGGCGGTATCGAACACAAAGGTCTTCACATCTGGTATGCAGGTCATATCACAAGTGTGTTTGATGCAGTATTAACCGGAAAACCATACAAACCAAGAGTTTGGATCGATCGTTCTGGCAACAAATTAGGTGCGATTGCAGACGCACAGAAAGTAAAGAAAGTAATCGATGAACTTGACTTCATCGTTCATATGTATATGTATCCAACTTCATTTTCCGCATATGCAGATATTCTTCTTCCAACAGAGGAATGGCTGGAGACAGATATGATTGTTGAAACTTGCAACACACTGTGTGCAAGACAGCAGGTAACTCATCTCTGGGAAACTATGGATGAGACTCTGGTCTGGTCAAAAATCGCAAAAAGATGTGGAGAGCTGGGACACGAAGAATGCGCAAAGGCATTCGACGCAGAATACATGGGCAAAGACCTGCCATACTGGGATAAGGTAACAGATCTTTGGGATCATTTCCTTGGAAGAGTAGGGCTTACCTATGAAGATTTGAAAAAACAGACTCCATACACATACATGCCAAAAGAAGAATGGAAATCTTATTACGTTTATAAAGAGACAGATGAAAAAACAGATCTGCCAAAAGGTTTCCCAACTCCTTCTAAGAAGTGTGAAGTGTATTTAGAAAGCATGATCACATTGGGCCGCACCGGTCAGCCATTTGCAAAATGCGAATTGCCGCCAGCGTCCAAAGATTATGAACCATTGCCATATTATATGGAGCCGGCAGAAAGTCCACGCGCACAGGACGGGCTGGCTAAAGAGTTTCCACTGGTAATGACCGGTGGACGCGTTCCATTCTATCACCATAATACATTGAGAAACATCCCTTGGCTCAGAGAAATCTATCCAATTCCGGAACTTTGGATGAACCCTGTAGATTCCGAAAAGTACGGATTGGAAGATGGCCAGTGGGCGTGGATCGAGTCACAGCGAGGCAAGATCCGCGCGGTTGTTTCCGTGACAGAAGGTATCAAGCCAGGTGTTGTTTACATGGAAAGATTCTGGAACCCAGAAACATTGCAGACAAAAACACATGGATGGATGGAAATGAACGTAAATATGCTTACAAAAGCAGATGCGCCATTTAATGATGTAGTAGGAACCTACACATTGAGAGGCTTTTTAGTAAAAGTATATCCAGCAGAAGGTGCTCCAGAAGGAATCTGGACACATCCTCAGGACTTCAGTTCCTGGTTGGCACAGCCTAGTGATCCAACAGGGGAGGTAACAGTATGAAGCAATATGCATTTGTAGTTGAATTAGATCGCTGCATCGGTTGTAAAGGATGCCAGGTAGCGTGTAAAATGGAAAATGGAACAGCACTTGGATCTGATAGAACAAAAGTGCGTATGGTAGGACCGATTGGAAAATATCCTGATCTTGAGATGTACTTCCTCCCAACCATGTGTCAGCAGTGCGAGAATCCAGTTTGTGTTCGCGTGTGTCCAACTGGTGCAGTATACAAAGATAAGAGAGATGGTATTGTAAAGATTGATACAAAGAAATGTATCGGTTGCCACAGCTGCAACAAGGAATGTCCATATCATGCAAATACATTCAGTGAGACCAGACGTGCCATGGATAAGTGTACAATCTGTATGGAGGCAAGAGAAAACGGTGAAGAGCCTGCTTGTATCAGAAACTGTTCTGGAAAAGCTCTTCACTATGGAGATATCAACAATCCAAACAGTGAAGTGTCCAAACTGTTAAAAGAAGCAGGGGAAGATCACGTATTCCATTTGCAGGATTTCGGCAATGGCCCATCCACTCGTTACATTTTGAAGAATGCAACATGGCAGGATATCCTTCCACAGGAAATCGACGAAGTATCCTTCGGCAGAGGAGGCAGATACTATGACCATTAAAAAACAAGATTTTAAACAGTTGATGCTTAACAGAAGAAATCTGTATCATTTTTTTGCTAGATTTTTCCAGAAGGAAATCGATGCGGAGTTCTTTGAAAATTTAAAATACATTGAGTTTCCTGCAGAACGTGAAGAAAATGCGCTGACAGAATTTCAGGATGCGCTGCTCCGTTTAAATGAGTACTTTGAGTACGATGCAGGGGAAAGTCTTGATGATTTGGCTGCTGACTATGCCAAGACATTTCTTGGTGCGGGGAGCGCAGAAGGTGCAGCAGCATTTCCATATGAGTCTGTTTACACAAGTCCAAAGAAGATTATGATGCAGGATGCCTGGAATCAGGTGTGCGAGATCTATGAGACAAAAGGGATTGAGCGCAATGCTGCAGCAACAGATCTTTTGGAAGATCATATTTCCATGGAAATGGAATTTATGGCATTCCTGTGTGATGAGACAAGTCAGTACACAGAGACTTTAGCAGGTTTGGAAGAACAGAGGGAGTTTTTGAATAAACATTTGCTGAACTGGGCGCCAGAATTCTGTTTGGATATCAAGTACCATGCAGACACAGAGTTTTACCGTATGGTTGGCCAGCTGACAACCGGTTTTCTGCAGCTTGACAGTTTTATTTTGGACAGAATGATTGCTGAGCGCAAATCCAGAAAAGTTGTAAAAAACAGTTATCAGATCAGCAGAAGAAAAATGAATGAAATCCTGCATGAATTACAGGGTGAGTACAGAATTTATGCACCAAAGCATATTCCGGATAGAGGGCAGTGGGAAAATAACGGCTTAGTTCGCTATCAGGAAGTAACTTCTTTAGAGGAAATCATCACATCCAAACAGTCTGATTTTTCTCCAAAGGAAGTGATTTATCCAGTTTCTCAGACAATATTTACATTCGATGAAAACAGTTGTACAGAGACGGTGACAAGAGATCCAAAAGGAATCATCATTTTTGCAAGACCTTGTGATATCAATGGCTTGAAACGTTTGGACAACATGTTTCTCGCCAACGGTGGTATGAGCGATGTTTACTATAAGCGCATGCGGGACAAGGTGAAGATCTTCATGATGGAATGTGAACAGAGCTGGGAGAATTGTTTCTGTGTGTCTATGGGAACAAATAAAACAGAAAATTACAGTGTTGGCTGGAGGCTTCACGAGGACATTATTAAAGTTCATGTGAAAGATGCAGAGTTCATTGATTATTTTGAAAATGAGCGTGAGATCAGCTATGAACCAAACTTTGTGGAAGAAAATGAACGCAAAGTAACTGTTCCGGAAATCAAAGATACTACAAACTTAAGAGAAGTGTTTGAGCTTCCTTTCTGGAAAGAGTACAACGATACCTGTATTTCCTGCGGCGGATGCAATACGGTATGTCCTACATGCAGCTGTTTTGATACGGTGGACTATCTGAATCAGGAAAACAGCCGAAAGGGTGAGAGAAGACGTATCTGGTCATCCTGCATGCTTCAGGATTTCTCTAAAACAGCAGGCGGAAACATTGCCCGCAAGTTCCCAGAGCAGATGATGCGTTTTAAAACAATGCATAAAGTATATGATTACAATTCCCGTTTCGGTGGAAATGAGCATATGTGTGTTGGCTGTGGCCGATGCATCCAGCGCTGCCCGGAGGATATCTGTTTTGCAGATACCATTAATAAACTTAGCGGTGAAGTGGATAACCTGAACAAAGCGAAATGTAGCTGCAAGGGTAAATAGGGAGGAATAGATTATGGAAAATAATGTATTGGTTCCAAAACCACATAGAATTTTAAGTATGTTAAAACATACCGCAACGGAATGTACATTCCGTGTAGCGTGTGACATAGAGCCGGATTATGGTCAGTTTTTCATGCTGTCCCTTCCAAAAGTAGGTGAGGCGCCAATTTCTGCCAGCGGAAAAGGACCGGGATACGTAGAGTTTACAATCCGTAATGTAGGTCTTCTGACACAGGCGATCTTTGACCTGGTGCCAGGTAATACGATTTTCCTTCGTGGACCATACGGCAACAGCTTTCCGGTAAAACGTTTTGAAAACAAAGACCTGCTCATTATCACGGGCGGTACAGGTACAGCGCCTGTAATGACAATGATCAATCATTTTTATGACCACCCAGAAGTATGTAAGAGTGTAAACTTAATCTCAGGTTTCAAAAATGAAGATGCAGTTCTTTTTAGAGATGAGCTAGAGAAATTTAAGGAACGTTTTAACGTAATCTGTACATTGGATAACGAAGTGGTAGAGGGCTATGAGACAGGTATGGTAACTGCTCACATCAACAAAATCCCATTTGCGGATTTTGCTGATTACAATATCGTAATCGTAGGGCCTCCGGTTATGATGCGCTTTGCTGCTCAGGAATGTGTGAATTGCGGCGCAGACGAATCCAAAATCTGGGTTTCTTTTGAACGAAAGATGTGCTGTGGTGTAGGAAAATGCGGACACTGTAAGATCAACGATACTTATGTGTGTCTAGAAGGACCTGTATTCAATTACAGCGATGCGAAAGATAAATTAATGGATTAATAAACAAATAAAATGGTCAGACGGCATGTTCGTCTGGCCGTTTTTTGTGAGGAAAAGTTGCGTTAACGCTTTGGGTATTCTATAATAGTGGCAAATAAGGAGATGCGCAGATGAAGATTGGTAAGATTGCGAAAAAACTAATTGTATTTGTGATATGTTTGGGCCTGATCACCCAGAGCGGAATGGGACTGACTGAAAGCCATGCGGCCAGTGCGGTTGTTCCATCTGTGGAAAGCAGCGTAGTATTGGGCGATTCTGCACAGCAGGGTAATGATGGAGACCATGGGGGAAAAGCAGACGGTTTCCAGGTTGAGATTTTAGAAGATGCCAAGGAAGAACAACCTGTGATAGTTCAGTCGCTTGTTGCCATGGATCTGGCAGTAGCACAGAGCGGTGCTGATGCTGCGGTTTTATCTTGGAAAGGTGAAACAGAAGGCGCAACATATAAAATCTGTAAAACTTCCTCTGGTAAAGACGGTTTTTTGCAGATTGCAATGATCCAGAATGGAACGGGAGAACTTTCCTATAAGGATTCGGAAGTTGTGCCAGGCAAGGTATATCGTTATCAGCTTCTGGAATTTAAAGATGGCTGTCTCACTGAGGAAAGCCAGATTGTTTCTTGTGTGCTGAAACTTTTGCCACCAGGAAAAGTAGCTGTTTCTGGGGTTTCTTCTAACAAAGTGAAGGTAAACTGGGATGCAACAGAGTATGCTTCCGGGTATTACATATATCGAAGCAACAGTAAAAATAGCGGGTATTCAAAAGTTGCAACTGTAAAAGCAGACACTTTAAGTTATACAGACGGTACGCTGATTAGCGGAACACCATATTATTATCGTGTGAAAGCATACTTGTCAGAGAATGAAGTGGCCAATAGTGATAACAGCAGTGTGGCAGCTTATTATATGAAACCAGTGGCTCCGATCGTTAAAGGGGAAGGCAGGAAAACGGAGATTCGTCTTTCTTGGGCTAGACCTACTGGTGGAGAGA
>JAZQSD010000024.1:0-21496 GCA_045629925.1 Eubacterium sp. | reverse complement strand
AGTTCTGTAACCAAAAGTTACAAAAGCCGACCACAAATGTGATCGGCTTATTATCGCATTATCTTATTATGCTAAAACAACTGACATAATACATAAAAATTCAAAACAACTCTTTTCATTCATGAATTTCTCCACTGTTGCGAGATTTGGATCAGAATGTTCGATTTCTCTAGCATATCGATGAGCAATATCTACCTTTTCTTCCAGTGATAAAGATGTAACAATGCCCATTTTTTTATTTTGCACCCATTTATCCAAAAATAATTCTGTGATTAAAATAGTGTGAACCAAAGTGAGTTTCATCTTGCTTAAAACATCTTCATCATAAACTGCTCCACACAGATAACTGTATAGGAAATACACAAGCAGCTGTTCCTGGATAAGATCTAGATCTTTATTGGCATCCAAAAATTCCTGTCGCAGCTTTGTATAATCAAACTCTGTCATCTGATGATACAAAAGATTTGTAGCCTCTTTTACAGCACTAACAAATTCCTCATTCAGCACTTCCAACTGCTGAAATTCCTGAAACATGCACTGAAGCAGATATCTGCGTTCCGTTTCTTTCCCGGCCCAAGAAGCCCATTTTTTCCGGGCATACTTCCAGGAATTTTCCTTTTCGCACTTTTCCATCAAGTCGTCAAGACCAAACAATTCCTGTTTGCCGATACAAGTCTGGGCATCATGAACTATTGCCAATGCAAATGCCATTCTCTCTGAAACCGGCAATTCTCTTTTTTGAAAAAGCATTCTTAATACTTCTCTCAAATCCTGCAGCTTTGTAAACAAAAGAAAATCAAAAAACTCATACTCTTCCGTCTGTGCTCGTTCTTGTTCTACAGTCTTATATGTAACTTTTTCCTGCAATTCAAATAAGATCTTCGCAACTTCCGGACAAGACAAAGACAGCAACACTTCTCTGAGATTTTCAAACTCTTCATAATGTCTTGGATATCTGCGGCATGTTTTGCACAGATAATCCTCACCTGCTTCTAGAACCATGTCACACAAATTCTGGTCATTTAGAAAAATGCATCTCTTGTCGTGCTGATAAAAAGATTCATCTTTCCAATCAATAGAATTATGCAAGCGGTTGCCGAATGCTCCCAGCTCTTTTTCTGCCTGTCTATATTTTTGAATTGATTTTTTATCGATTGCAATTCCCCAGCCTGCACAGCAAGTATCCGGGCACTTGTCTGCTGTACAAGAAAATTTTTTGTAATAAGAAGGATATGTGTATTCCATGACTACTCCTTACGTCTTTGCAATGATAAGAATACGCCTGCCACGCACATTATAATACAGATTATGAACATAATATGCATTGTCTTTACTAAGTCTGCCGGCGCTGAATGCTCAAGTGATACACTTCCCAGAATAACGCCCACAATGATTGTCACGATACACATGCTAATGCTCTGTCCAACTGTACGCATTGTGGAAAGAATGGAGTTTGCAATGGCATACTCTTCTTTTGGCACAAGTGATAATACGGCATTTGTATTTGGTGATGAGAATACTGCGTAGCCAAAACCAGACACAATTAATGGCAAAAAGATGTACGCAATCGGTGTATTCGCTCCAAGCAGTACAAACAGCACCAGGCCTACTGCACAGATACCCATACCCATACTTGCCAGCTTATGTGGTTTTACCTTGTCAGAAAGTTTGCCCATGTATGGTGTGAAAACTGCCTGCACAATCGGCATTGCTACTAAGATAATACCTGCCATCTGAGAATCATATCCTTTTACCACCTGCAGATAAATGCTAACCATATAGCTGATAGCATATGTAGATGCATAGTTCAGCAGAGCCGCAAAGTTTGAAAATGTAAACGCTTTGTTCTTCGTAAACATAGCAATGCGGACCACTGGATTATCTACTCTTCGCTCATGGATTACAAACAGAACTCCCAGAGCCAGACCGATTACCAAAATCAACCAGCCAAACTTCATCACACTGAGATTGCTGAGTCCATACAGTGTAATCACAATTGCTGCTATGAATAAAATATTCCCTAAAACATCTGGCTTTTTATGATTTGCTTCCACTGGAATTCTAGGAACTCCTCGAAGCGCCAGACCAAAGGCGATACATGCTAAAATAGCTGTTATAAGGAATATGCTGCGCCATCCAAAATAATGATTTAACAATCCACCCAGTACTGGTCCTGCCGCCAGACCAATATATGTTGCCGAAATAGAGATTCCAAGCATCTGGCCTTTCTTTTCAGGTGGATATACACTGATTAGAATCGCATTGTTGGTTGCAAACAGCATTGAGGCAAAAGTTCCCTGAATTACTCGGGCTGTAATCAATATCGGAAAAGTAGGAACAAATACCAGACATAACGAAGCAATCATATATCCGCAGATTCCTACGATCATTACTTTTCTTCGGCCTTTCACATCTGCAATTTTCCCAAACGGAATACTCATTGCCGCTGTTGCTATGATATAAGCTGTCATAACCCAGCCAATTGCAGCCGCACTGACCTGAAAGTCTGATTCCATATGTGGAACAGACAGATTCATACAACTAGCTGAAAAAGTTGTCAAAAACGCTGTGAGCACTGCTACCAGAAGCGCTGCACGCTGTACTTTCTTATCATACATATCTACTTACTACCTTACTACTTACTACCTTACTACTTACTACTTTACTTTCTTAACTATGACTTGGCACAATTGCGATAAAACGCAATGTGTCTGTGCCGTCATTGATCAAACTGTGAGAATGTCCCATCGGACAATAATGGCATGTGCCAGGACCTACTTTCTCACTTCCATCGTTATATAATACTGTGCCAGATCCCTCCAACACATAAATCATCTCTGAATTAGTCATATGCGTATGCATGCCGATAGATGCACCTGGTTCCAAACGACCACTCATAATCTTGTTCTGATCATCTGCATACATTTTGGCAAAATAACTCTGCTCTCCGCCCTGAAAATGCGGACGTTCTTCTTCTGTAATGTTGTTAAAGTCAATAATCATACCTTTGACCTCCTTCATTTATAACGAAATAATCATACCACTTAAAACAAAATATTTGTACTCTTGACAAAAAATATTTGCATTTTTTTCTCCGCTGAGTATAATGAACTTGTAAATGCGCATTTACATATTTTAACAATGACAAGGGGAGCTTGCGTATCAAGCAGGCTGAGAGTGGGATGAATTCCCAGACCCGGAACCTGATTTGGATAATGCCAACGTAGGGACACATGTGACGACTGTTACAAGCGATTATACGTTGAGTATAGTCGCTTTTTTGTTTTCGTTCTGGACCAAGCAGTATTTGCGAGGCACTCTGAACGATAAATGTCCCAAATGAAAAACAAGGAGGACAAGATTATGAACGCAAGTGTAGCTATCCAGACACTTCCTGAAGCAGCAAATGATGAAGAACTGATCCGTATCGTGGATGAGGTCATCGCCTATATTGCCAGCACAGGCTTAAACTACTATGTAGGCCCTTTTGAAACTGCAATCGAGGGCGATTACGATGAACTGATGGACATTGTGAAAGAATGTCAGCACATCGCCATCCGTGCAGGTGCACCATCTGTTGCAGCCTATATCAAAGTTACTTACAAACCTGAAGGAGATGTACTCACCATTGAAAAGAAAGTCACAAAACACCACTAATACATTCTGGCCACTTCTCGCCATTGTAATCTTACTGGCAGTGTGGCAAATATTAAGCGGTACTGGACTGATTCCAAAATATCTGCTTCCATCACCACTAGACATGATCAAAGCTTTTATCGAAGATTTTCCACTTCTGATGCAGCACGCCAAAGTCACCATTATCGAAGCCATTGTTGGTCTCGGCGTTGGTATCCTTTTTGGCTTTGCTATTGCAACTGTCATGGATCGCTTCGAAAGCCTTTATAAAGCCTTTTATCCGCTGATCGTTATAAGCCAGACCATTCCAACTGTGGCTATAGCACCACTTCTGGTTCTGTGGTTCGGTTACGAGATGCTTCCAAAAGTGATTCTGATTGTAATCATGACATTTTTCCCAATTACAGTCAGTCTTCTCTCCGGATTCCGCAGCGCGGATAAAGACACTATGAACCTGATGCGAACTATGGGCGCTTCTAAAATGCAGATTTTCTGGCATGTGAAGTTCCCTGGCTCTTTAGGACAGTTTTTCTCCAGTCTTCGCATCTCTGCTTCCTACGCAGTTGTAGGCGCAGTGATTTCCGAATGGCTTGGGGGATTTTCAGGCCTTGGAGTGTATATGACTCGTGTAAAAAAAGCTTTTTCCTTTGACAAGATGTTTGCAGTTATTTTCCTGATTTCAGTCTTAAGTCTACTGCTGATGTGGCTTATCAATGTAATTCAGAAAAAATGTATGCCTTGGGAGGAACATAAATAATGAAAAAGAAATTTTTATCAATCTTGCTTGTTGCAGGTCTTACACTTGGCCTTGCAGCTTGCGGAAATACAGACAACGGCGCAGATGCAGATACATCTGCCAATAGTGAAAATAAAGAACTTACAGAGATTACTTTCGTCCTTGACTGGACACCAAATACAAACCACACAGGTGTGTATGCAGCAGATGCACTTGGCTACTTTGAAGAAGCCGGTTTAGATGTTACGATTGTTCAGCCGCCAGAAGATGGTGCTGAAATTATGGTAGGATCTGGAAAAGCTCAGTTCGGTGTATCTTTCCAGGACTATCTGGTGCCGCTCTTTGCTCAGGACAATGGACTTTCTATTGAAGCCTGTGCTGCAATCCTTCAGCACAACACTTCTGGAATTATCTCCAGAGCAGGGGAAGGCATGGATACCCCAAAAGGCATGGAAGGTAAGAGCTATGCTACTTGGGATCTTGATTTAGAAAAAGCAACCATCAAACACGTTGTGGAAGCTGACGGCGGTGACTACAGCAAAGTTGAACTGATTCCAAGCACTGTTACAGATGAAGTGACAGCACTTTCATCCAACCAGGTGGATTCCATCTGGGTGTACTATGGATGGGCTGGCATCGCCTGTGAAGTAGCTGGTCTTGCAACTGATTATTTTGCATTTGCAGACATCAGTCCAGAACTTGACTACTACTCACCAGTGATCATCGGCAACGGTGATTGGATGTCTGAAAATCCTGACACAGCTAAAGCATTTTTAAATGCAGTAAAAAAAGGCTATGAATATGCCATCGAAAATCCTGAAGCTGCTGCAGATATCCTCTGTCAGGCTGCTCCAGAATTGGACAAAGAATTAGTTGTAGCAAGCCAGAAATGGATGGCTGACCAGTACATGGCAGAAGTATCCCAGTGGGGATACATTGATGCAGCCCGCTGGAACGCGTTCTTTAGCTGGGTAAATGACAATGGCTTAAGCGAACAGCCAGTTCCGCTGGACACAGGATTTACCAATGCTTATTTGCCAGAATAATATGTAAATATTTAATTTAGGAATAATCAAAATGTCAGAATTAAGAATTGAAAATGTTTCCAAATCTTTCGATGGCGAAAAGATTTTGGAAAATATCTCTATTGAACTGCATAACGGAGAATTGGTTAGTCTCCTTGGAGCCAGCGGTGGCGGCAAGACTACACTTTTTAACGTAATATCCGGACTTACTGAACCTGATTCCGGAAAGGTGTTTTTGGATAACGAAGACATTACAGGCACATCCGGGCATATCGCATATATGCTTCAGAAGGACCTTTTGATGCCTCACAAAACTATTCTTGATAATGTGGCGCTTCCATTGGTCATCAAGGAATCCAAAAGTGCTCTTCCTGTAGCCAGAAACAAATCAGCAGCCCGTGAAAAAGCTGCTTCCTACTTCGCTCAGTTTGGCCTTGAAGGCACAGAGGATAAATATCCACACCAGCTTTCCGGTGGTATGAGACAGCGCGCAGCTCTGCTTCGCACCTATATGTTCTCCAAGGATATTGCTCTGCTAGATGAGCCATTTAGCGCTCTTGATACCCTGACAAAAAGCGAAATGCATCGCTGGTATCTGGATGTCATGGATAAGATTAATCTTTCAACACTGTTCATTACTCATGATATCGATGAGGCAATCCTTCTGTCAGACCGTATCTATCTGCTCTCTGGAAAACCTGGACAGATCACAGATGAAATCATTATCAAAGAACCGAAGCCACGCTCCAAAGACTTTATGCTGACAAAAGAATTCTTAGATTACAAACGCCAGATTTTGGCCAAATTATAAGTATCAAAAAAGAGGTGATGCCGTAACCTGCGGTCATTCACCTCTTTTTTTTTTGTTATTTAATTATTATCTCGATAATATCTATTCTTCCGGCCATGCTTCATCTTCCATAGCCTTTGCAATCATTTCCACAGCACTTAATGGCAGCTGGGTTTTTCTGGCCGTTTCTTCTGCAGACTTTCCATCGCTCAGATATCTGCGTGCCACATACTCCAATGTCTCTCCCACTTCTATCACATGCATATCTGGGTCATAGAGTCTTACTACTCGCTGTCCCCATGAATGTTCCATCAATGGATTCACATACTGAATCTGAAACGAACTTTTTTCAAGTTTTGCTACAAATTCATCCATTTCGTTTTCTTCAAAATAAAGTTCTGCACTGTGATGTCCGTAAGTGATGTCTTTTTTTACAAATGATTCCCAGATTTTTTTATCCTGCAGCACCAATCCTTCTGTAAGAATCACGTTACCGTCAAAATCTGCTATCACATTTAGTCCAAACAATTCTTTATAAAACTTTTTTGAACGATCAATATCATCTACAACAATTAGAGTATTTTTAAGTTTCATAATTAGTCCTCAATATCTTCCATCAGACGCATGCCTGCTGTCTCTGTTACTGGCAAGGAAAATACCACTGCCCCTGCTGGTGTTCCCACACCTGCATCATCCATAATAGACTTCATGATGGCATTTTTGGTGTCTGTGCGGGCTACAATAAACACCATATCCTTCTCCGGAACAAGTGTTACACCTAAGAACTTTTCAGCCTGTGTGCCTCCTGTGCCTTTTGCATGGATGGCTGTTCCTCCTGCTGCCTGTACTTTTCTGGCTGCATCCATGATCTGTTCTACATATCCCTGGTTGGAGATTACAACCAGCAATTCATATTTTGTTTCTTTCAATGTGGATTCCTCCCCTTTTACAAAGTCCTGACCTGCAGTCAGATAATTCAATGTTTTTTTACCGCCGATGCTGCTGATTGGAACGATGAAAGCGATTCCGATACCTGGAATATCGATCTTCATCTTCACCTGCAGCTGACGCTTCACTTCTTTCCATTTTTCTCTTGTAACAAAATGGAACATAACACCTTTTTCAGAACCATCCAGCCCGAAATAATCTAAGATATCGCTGGCTGCAGTTCCGTTTCCAAGTGTTACCATAGAGACGGGAAGACCCATTTCTTCGTAAAAGTGATGGAACTTTCGTGTGTATTTACGATCAATGATCGTTACCATCATATATAATTCACTCATTTAATATTCTCCTTACAATTCGATGATAGCATCGTCATCAAAATCAGCCAATGCAACTTCTGCAACAGATGGTCTCTTCTGTTTGAGCATCTGTACTGCACCCATAATCTGGATTGTGATTAACGGTGTCATTGCTACCATTGCAACTACACCGAACGCATCTGCTACAAGGTTTCCACCTACTGCCAGGCACGCTCCCTGTGCTAATGGAAGCAAGAAGGTTGCCGTCATAGGACCGGAGGCAACGCCACCTGAGTCAAAAGCAATGGCCGTGAAAATTCTAGGAACTTTAAATGACAGTATGATTGCTACCGCATATCCGGGTATCAGGAAATACAAAACAGGAAGCCCTGTGATTACTCGGATCATTGCAAGCGCAACAGATGCCGCAACACCAAGAGATAATGCCAATCCCATCGCTCTCGCAGAAATACGGCCATCAGTAATCTCTTCTACCTGATGGTTTAACACATATACAGCTGGTTCTGCACGAACAATAAAGAAACCGATCAGGGCACCTAGTGGAACCAGCAAAAATTTAAAATCGCTTCCTGCCAATACCCCGCCGAGATAATTTCCTGCCGGCATAAATCCAACATTTGCACCGCAAAGAAACAGCACCAAACCAATGTATGTATACACAAGACCAGTAATGATCTTGCTAAGACTTCTCTTTGTCAATCGCAAAGATATAATCTGAAAAATCGCAAAGAACACAACGATTGGAAGCAGTGAAATGGCAATCTCTCCCATGTAATGTGGAAGTTCATGGGAAAACATGTGCCACAACTCTACAGTATCTTCAACCTGTGGAATCTGTGTAACGGAATAACTGCTTTCTGTCGGATGAAACACCATGCCAAGAAGTAATACTGCAAGAATCGGACCTACGGAACACAAAGCAACAAGACCGAAACTATCATCTGCAGCACTCTTATCGTTACGAATTGCCGCAATACCAACACCAAGAGCCATAATAAATGGAACTGTCATTGGACCTGTAGTAACGCCACCTGAGTCGAATGACATAGCTCTAAAATCAGAAGGAACTAAAAAGGCTAAAATAAATACTGCAATATAAAGTATCACAAGCAGTCTAGCCAGTGGAATTCCAAACAGAATTCGAAGAATTGCTACTACAAGAAATACACCTACCCCAAGGGCAACTGCCAAAATCAAAGTCATGTTTGGGATAGATGGAACCTGACTTGCAAGAACCTGCAGATCCGGTTCAGAGATGGTAATCATCACACCCAGCAAAAAGGCCAAGCTAACAATCAGAATAATGTTTTTACTCTGGGTCATCTTTGTACCAACCTTTTCACCAATTGGTGTCATAGATGTCTCCGCTCCAAGGGTAAAGAACATCATACCCACAATTACCATCAGCGCCCCCATCAAAAAGCTTAAGATAACACTTGGGGTCAATGGCGCAATACTAAAACTTAAAATCAACACAATTACAATAATTGGAACAACGGCAACAACCGCCTCTTTCAATTTGCCTTGTAATTTAGAATTCCACAATTTCAAAACATCACCTCTAACTGTTTTTTTAGATGCTCTTTTGTCTGTCAGTGGAATAAACTTCATTAACAAACAAAAAAGTACCCCTATTGTATTTATCTTAACATACGGGCACTTTGTGTGTGAAGTAAAGAAGCGGAAAAAACGAAAGAAAAAAACACCTGATATACTCAGATGCTTTTCTCTTACTACTGCTAGTATGTCGTTTACCAGACGACAAATTATCGATGATATAAATATCACTATTTCGCAACCCTATTATACTTTATGAAGATTAATGTTTCAAGCATTTCGTAAACTTCAATATTTAACTTCATTGACTATTGTAGAGAATGGTATAAAGTGGCTTTGCGCATTTGGTAGATGCGCCACAAATATAATTTTAATCCATTTACAAAACGCTTTTATTATCTATGTTTCATCTTAATAATATCTTTTATTATTTCATACAAAAATCTCGCGATATTTATAATAATAATTGCGAAATAGTTATTATTTAATATCTCTAACATCGATAATTCCTTCCCCTCTACAACCACAAGTTATGTAGACAAGGCGTGCACTCCAGTATTACTGGCATATCGACATATTTAGTATAGCAAATACCATTGGTATATTCAATAATAGAATTATCCTAACAATTTATACATCAATCCATCTTCTACTTTTAAAGGATCTATATGATATATATCTATCTTATCTTTATCCGCACTGCGATTTGAAAATGCTGGATATAAAAATCCCCAGACAGGCTCTGCTGGTTCATATTCTGCTGCCATTGGGCTGACTGTACATATAATAAAGTCGTACACTTCTTCTGATTCCCACATACTTTCTTTGTCTTTTGCTTTTAAAGGGATATCGTAGGTTCCATGAAATACAAAAATAGCAAACTCGTGATCTACAGGATATCCATCGGCAATCTGCTCATAGAGAACATCCATGAGAGCATCGTTTTTCAAACCGCATTGTTGTATAGCGTTTAGCAATTGAAACATGCTGTCTTTACCTTTTGCTGTAGCAGGGATTGTGTATTCTTTTAATTGCTGGTTTGTCTTAGAAAATGGAACTGTTTTGGCAAGTTCTAGATTCTTGGCTTTATCTGATCCACTGAGTTTCAAAAAATGGATATTAAAGCTTTCATCTACTTCTCCCATATCGTTTACGTATGCGCCGGCAATTCTGTCAAAACAGCTTCTGCTTGGAGTCATACGGCGGGTAAGTTCTAACATGTCGTCTCTGTTAATCATTGTGGTTCTCCTGTGATGGCATAAGTGCATTCCTATGTCATTTTTTAAGTAAAACGAATAGCACGAACACCACCTCGTTAATGCTTCGCATTTCCTCGGTGTTCGTTTGACTCACATAAAATATAAAAGTTCAACGAATCCTCTCCTTTGCAAGCAAGGTCGGATTCGCCGAACTTTTAATTTTGCCCTCGTTTTTATTCGTTCATATTTGCCAACTTCGCTGCCTGGTCAGCTGCGATTAAGCTGTCGATGATTTCCTGAATGTCGCCATTCATAATGGATTCTAATTTGTATAATGTAAGCTTGATACGGTGATCTGTTACACGTCCCTGTGGGAAGTTGTAAGTACGGATTTTTTCGGATCTGTCACCTGTACCAACCTGGCTTCTTCTTGCTTCTGCTTCTGCATCGTGTGCTTTCTGACATTCTAAATCGTAAAGTTTTGCACGGAGTACTTTCAGTGCTTTATCTTTGTTCTTTAACTGGGATTTTTCATCCTGACAGGAGATTACGATACCTGTTGGGATATGTGTCAGACGAACAGCGGAGTCTGTTGTGTTAACGCACTGTCCACCGTTACCGGATGCACGGAATACGTCGAACTTACAGTCGTTCATATCGATCTGTACGTCTACTTCTTCTGCTTCTGGCATGATAGCTACTGTGATTGTAGATGTATGGATACGTCCGCCGGATTCTGTTTCTGGAACTCGCTGTACACGGTGTACACCGGATTCGTATTTAAGAACAGAGTATGCGCCCTGGCCTGTTACCATAAAGCTTACGTTCTTCATACCGCCGATACCGATTTCTTCACATTCCATTGTTTCTACTTTCCAACGGCGAGATTCTGCATAATGAACATACATACGGTAGATTTCAGCTGCAAAAAGAGCTGCTTCGTCACCACCTGCGCCTGCACGGATTTCCACGATAACGTTCTTGTCATCGTTAGGGTCTTTTGGAAGAAGAAGGATCTTTAATTCGTCTTCTAATTCTTCCACCCGGGCTTTTGCTTCATTCAACTCTTCTTTTAAGAGATCACGCATATCTTCATCAGATTCTTCCTGAAGCATTTCTAAGCTTTCTTCGATTGTCTGCTTGCATCCTTTATATTCGTTATACGCCTCAACGATAGGTGTAAGATCGCTCTGTTCCTTCATTAATCTGCGGAAACGATTCTGATCATTTGACACCCCTGGCTCACTTAACTCGTTTAACAACTCGTTTAAACGAAGGACAAGGTCTTCTAACTTATCAAACATTTCTTATCTCCTTCCCACAACCACACGGTCAAGTCCCGCCAAATCTTTGATAACCCGCACATCTTCATATCCAGATGCCCGCATCATCTCTGACACAGCTTCACCCTGGTCGTGACCAATCTCATAGATCAGCATGCCCCCCTCTTTCAAAAAGTTCACGCTGTCTTTTGTAATCTTATCATAAAAGTATAATCCGTCCTCAGTACCGTCAAGCGCTAACATTGGCTCATGGTCTCTTACTTCCGGCATCAATGTTTTGATTACTTCTGACGGAATATAAGGTGGATTAGATACTATCATATCATATTTATCAGTAATTGCCGAGAACAAATCGCTGCACACAAACTGAACTGGCAATTCATTATTCTTGCTGTTTTCTGCAGCTACCAAAAGTGCTTTTTCTGAAATGTCCAAAGCTGTCACATCAGCATCTGGAACAAAAGATTTCAGGCTGATGGCAATACATCCGGAGCCTGTACACACATCTAACACAGTCTGTCCAGGTTTCAGATATTTTAAAGCCTCTTCCACAAGAACTTCAGTGTCCTGTCTTGGAATCAGCACATCCGGAGTAACTTTAAAAGGAATTCCCATAAACTCCTGCTGTCCTGTCAGATACTGTAGCGGAATGTGAGTGCATCTTTTTTCTACCAACTCTAAATATTTTTTCTCCAGATCTTCTGGTACTTCCTCTGTGCCATGCACCAAGAAAAAACTTCTGTTGATATCAAATAACCACTCCATCAAAAGCCATGCATCTGCAGATGCATTTTCAATCTGCACCGCTGTCATCTTGTCTGCTGCATACTTACACAACACTCTGTATGTCATGGCTGCTCCTTTGGAAACTCTTTGCCAAAATTTTCTTCCTGATATTTTTTCCAATCAAAGACAGCCTCAACAGAAGCGATACCTACTTCAATCATGTCATCGTCAGGTTCTTTTGTAGTCAAATGCTGTACCCAAAGACCTGGTTTGCTCAAAAGATTGATGATTGGATTGTTTGATCTTCCTGCTGCACGGAGAAGTTCAAAAGAAAGACCAGCAATAACAGGGATTAAAAGCACACGAATCAATATTTTCAGTGCATGGGAATCCACGCGGATAAACAGATACAGAATAATACTGATCACAACTACAAACACAAGGAAGCTTGTACCGCAACGTTTGTGCTCTTTGGAGCTTTTTCTAACATTCTCCACAGTCAGATCAAGACCATTCTCGATACAGCTGATACATTTGTGCTCTGCACCATGATACATAAAAGTTCTCTGAATATCTTTCATTCGTGAAATGGCAACGATATATACAATGAAGATTACCAAACGGATGATTCCTTCAAATGCAACGATAATTGTCTCGTTATCTACCACCTTCTGCAGTGCAGCGGAAAGGTAGTATGGAAGGATCATAAAGATTGCCACAGCCATAATAATGGCAATGACCATTACCCCAGTCATTGTGGCTTTCTCTTTTTTGGCTGCCTTCTCTTCCTGCTTCTTAATCTCTTCTTCAGTTAAAACTTTTTCTTCTATTTGTTTCCCTTTTTTCTTCTTTGGCTGTTCTTCTTCCTCTTCAAAAAAAGAAGCTGAGAACATCAATGTTGACATACCAAGAACAAGAGAATCTATAAAACTGATCACGCCCCTGATCATTGGCAGTTTTGTCCACTTGGAATCACCGCCCAACGGTTTGTAATCCTTTTTTTCAACAACTATTTCCTGGTCTGGCTTGCGGACTGCAACTGCGTACTTGTCTCCGTTACGCATCATAACGCCTTCCATAACAGCCTGACCGCCGATTCCAGAGTATTTCATGATTACCCCTCTCTTTCTTTAAGCGGAGCATTTCTCCATATGTCGGTGACATATAAAAGAAGGTTGAGATTTTGCAACCTCAACCTTATTTTCAGAGTTCATATTAGTTAATGCCGTATTTTTTATTGAACTTATCAATACGTCCACGAGCCTGAGCTGCTTTCTGCTGTCCTGTGTAGAATGGATGGCATTTAGAACAGATTTCAACGTGGATAGACTCTTTTGTAGAACCTGTTACGAATGTGTTTCCACAGTTACATGTAACAGTAGCCTGATGATAGTCTGGATGGATTCCTTCTCTCATTATTTTCACCTCTCATACCAAATTTCTTTGTTTTTTACTTTCGTCTATCAAAAACAATAAACTTGTTAATAAATTCGGACTTATTTCCGATAAACAGCTCTATTATATTAACATACGGAACTTCCATTTGCAAGCATTATTTTGCAGTTTTTTCCTGGAAAATACAAAGGTTTTTCCTAAAAAATACGTCTCTTTTTTACCTGCTGGATAAACTCAGAATTATTCTTTGTCTGAACGAACATATTCAGGATATTTTCCACTGCTTCGTCGGATTTCATGCCGTTTAAGCCTTTGCGCATAATGTAAACAGCATCCAATTCTTCTTTACTAAGAAGCAGATCTTCTCGTCTTGTTCCAGACTTCTGAATATCAATTGCTGGAAAGATACGTTTTTCAGAAAGATTTCTGTCAAGAACAAGTTCCATGTTGCCGGTTCCTTTGAATTCTTCGTACACAACATCATCCATTTTACTTCCAGTATCAACAAGGGCTGTCGCAAGAATAGTAAGACTGCCACCCTCTCTCATGTTTCTGGCAGCGCCAAAGAATCGTTTTGGCATGTGAAGGGCAGCTGGATCAAGACCACCGGAAAGTGTACGTCCGCTTGGTGGAACTACCAAGTTATAGGCTCTGGCAAGACGTGTGATACTGTCAAGAAGAATCATAACATCTTTCTTGTGCTCTACCAAACGTTTTGCACGCTCAATAACCATTTCTGATACTCGTTTGTGATGTTCTGGAAGTTCATCAAAAGTGGAATAGATAACTTCAGTATTGCCGCCTTCAATTGCTTCTTTAATATCTGTTACTTCTTCTGGACGTTCATCGATCAAAAGAACGATCAAATGCATTTCTGGATTGTTTTTCTTAATAGATTTTGCAATTTCTTTTAAAAGGGTTGTCTTTCCAACTTTAGGCTGAGCAACGATCATACCTCGCTGACCTTTGCCTACTGGTGCCACAAGATCCATGATTCTCATAGATACATTGTTGGATCCATTTTCAAGACGCAGCCTTTCATTTGGGAAAATAGGTGTAAGATCTTCAAAAGCTTTTCTTCTGCTGGCTTCCGCTGGATGCACACCGTTTACAGAAGTTACATACAACAGGGCACTGAACTTCTCCTGCTGTGATTTTACACGTTTATTTCCTACAATAATGTCTCCTGTTTTCAAATTAAATCTGCGGATCTGTGACGGAGACACATACACATCATTTTCTCCTGGAAGATAGTTTTCACAGCGGATAAAACCAAATCCGTCAGGCATTACTTCCAGAATACCATCTGCTTTGACACCGCTGTCTAAAGATGCTTCATCTAACATAGACTCCGCTCTGACAGGTTCTTTTACTGTGTCCTCTTCTTTTGTCTCAGCAAGTCTTTCAGAATAAGGCTTACTTTCTGTTTCTTTCACTTCTGCAGATACTTCTGCTTTTTCTGTTGCTTCTTTTGCTTTTTCTGCTGCTTCTTTTGCATCTTCCTGAAGCATTACTTCTACTAATTCACTTTTCTTTAAGGCAGAAATTTTTGTTAGTCCTCTGGCTTTTGCTAAATCTTTCAGCACAGCTAAAGACAATGATTCATACTTTTCTCTCATTCTCTACTCCTTATTTTGATAAATTGCTGGATTACTTGTCAGAACTGACGGATGAATTCAGGATACAACTACAAACTAAGTTGTATCAACGTTTGATTTATGAACGTATTATACAACAAAAATTAGAAAATAGAAACCCCTCTTTTCTTGATTTGTATTTTTTTTAATGCTATGATTACTGTTGTCTGTATTTAGTAATTTTAAGGAGGCAGATTATGAATCAAGATACAAAAGCACTTCAGTGTCACAGAGAATGGCAGGGTAAATTAAACGTTACAGCAAAGTCTCCGGTTAAGAGCCGTGAGGATCTGTCCATTGCCTACACTCCTGGTGTAGCGGATCCGTGCAAAGTGATCGCTGAACATCCTGAAGAAGCTTATACATATACTATGAAAGCAAATACAGTTGCAGTCATCTCTGACGGCAGCGCTGTCCTTGGCCTTGGTAATATCGGGGCCCTAGCAGCTATGCCTGTTATGGAAGGTAAATGTGTTCTTTTCAAAGAATTTGCCGGTGTAAACGCTGTTCCTATCGTCTTAGACACTCAGGATACAGAAGAGATTATCCGCACAGTTGCTGCTATCGCCCCTACTTTTGGCGGTATCAATCTGGAGGACATCTCTGCGCCTAGATGTTTTGAGATTGAGGAACGATTAAAAGCTATGCTTGACATTCCAGTCTTCCATGATGATCAGCACGGTACTGCTATCGTTGTTCTGGCCGGCATTATCAACGCACTCAGAGTAACTGGCAAAAAGAAAGAAGATTGCAAGATTGTGGTAAACGGTGCTGGTTCTGCAGGGATTGCTATCACAAAGCTCCTTTTAACATATGGTTTTAAACACGTTAAAATGTGTGGAAGAAATGGAATTATCAGCAAATCCAATCCAAAGTTGAACTGGATGCAGAAAAAGATGACGGAAGTTACAAACCTTGACAACCAGGATGGTTCCCTTGCTGACGCATTAAAAGGCGCTGATATCTTTGTAGGTGTTTCTGCACCAAACACAGTGACAAGAGAAATGGTTGCATCTATGAATGAAGATGCTATCCTGTTTGCTATGGCAAATCCAGTTCCTGAAATCATGCCAGATGAGGCAAAATCTGCTGGCGCCAGAGTAGTTGGAACAGGACGAAGCGATTTTCCAAATCAGGTAAACAACGTACTGGCTTTTCCTGGTATTTTCAAAGGCGCGTTAGAAGGCCGAGCTCCACAGATCACAGAAGCTATGAAGCTTGCTGCAGCCGAGGCAATCGCGGGTCTTGTAAGCGACGAGGAATTAAACGAAGACTTTATCATGCCTGAACCATTCGACCCACGCGTTTCTGAAGTGGTTAGCCAGGCTGTAAAATCCCTTATTTAATATATTATGAAAACATGGAACGATAAACGGTACCATTCACTGGATTACCATCTAAAAGAAACCTTTGGCGAAAAAGTATACCGCATCTCTTTAAATGGTGGCATGTCTTGTCCTAACAGAGATGGCAAAGTCGGCACTGGCGGCTGCATTTTCTGCAGTGCTGGCGGATCAGGGGATTTTGCTGAAAATCCTTTCTTCTCTGTGACAGAACAGATTGAACAGGGAAAAAAGCGTATCGAAGATAAATCCAACTGTAAAAAGTTTATTGCCTATTTTCAGGCATATACCAATACTTATGGGCCTGTATCCTATCTTAGGAAAATTTTTACAGAAGCTATCAATCATCCTGATGTGGTAGTGCTATCCATCGCCACTAGACCTGACTGCATTGATGCTGAGATTTTAGATTTGTTAGAAGAGCTGAATCGGATCAAACCAGTCTGGATAGAGCTTGGATTACAGACAATCCACCCGGAAACGTCAGAATTGATCCGCAGAGGTTTTTCTCTCAGTTGTTATGAAAACTGTGTTCTTGCGCTAACATCACGGAATCTAACAGTTATCACTCATGTGATTTTAGGTTTGCCTGGGGAAACAACAGAAATGATGCTAGAAACGGTGGCCTATCTGGCTCACAGTGGAATCCAGGGTATCAAGCTTCAACTTCTACATGTGTTAAAAAATACGGATTTGGCTGTTCTGTACGAGGAAAAACCATTTCCAGTATTTTCTATGGAAGACTATTGTCAGTTGATTGGCAAATGCATCTGTATGCTTCCGGAAGAAATGGTCGTTCATCGAATTACCGGGGATGGTCCGCGAAAACTTTTGATTGCCCCACTTTGGAGTCTGGACAAGAAAAATGTTCTGAATACCATTCAAAAAACACTGCGGCAAAATGATTTATGGCAAGGCAAAGATTTCTGTTAAATTTTGCTGTTTTGAAAGGAGACTTTTATGTCTGAAACATATACACTCTATCGTTTGATCGTACTATATATGTTAGATAAAGTGGACTTTCCACTTACCAATACACAAATCACAAACTTTGTTTTGGAAAAGGATTACACCTCTTACTTTACCATTCAGCAAACATTTTCCGAACTTTTGGATTCAGAACTTATCACATCAGAATCCACACACAACAACACCCTTTACCGCATTACCGATGCAGGAAAACAGGCCTTGGACTTCTTCGGAAATAAAATCTCTGATGGAATCAAAGAAGATATCGCTTCTTACTTTTCTGACAATCAGTACGAACTGAAGAACGAAACTTCTGTAATCTCTGATTACTATAAAACAACAAGCGGACACTATGCTGTTCGCTGCCAGATTAAGGAAAAAGAACTTTCTATTGTAGACCTGACACTTCAGGTTCCTTCTAAAGAACAGGCACTTGCAGTTTGTCAGAACTGGTCTGCCGAAAGCGATGCAATCTATGCTTTATTAATGGATCAGTTAATCAAATAAACAAAGCTGTGAGCATACGCTCACAGCTTTTCTTTCTGTTTTATTGAACTTTTATTTTTTTCTTTTTCCTTTTTTACCTTTAGCACCTGTTTTTTCAGGTGTCTTTTTCTGAACGCTGTAGCCAAACTTCCCCAGTTTTTCGCCTAATACATAGTATTCTCCATGAGAGTAGGCTACTAAGCCACAGTCGTTAAGGTGGAATTTATTATTCTCATCAATCAGCGATTCATCCACGGATACTGCCACCACTTCTGCCAAAAACATATCGTGGAGGCCGATTGGAATAATCTGTTTTACCTTACACTCAATGTTTACAGGACTTTCTTCAATACCTGGCGCACTGATTTCTTTTGACTGATTTGGTGTCAGATTCATCTCTTTGTACTTATCCACGTCTCTTCCTGACTTAACGCCACAGTAATCTGTAGCATATGCGATATCTTTTGTAGTCAGGTTAATAACAAACTCCCCTGTCTCTTTAATGATATCGTAGGAATATCTTTCTGGACGAATAGAAATGGACACCATAGCTGGATCAGAACAGATTGTCCCTGCCCATGCAATCGTTATGATGTTAGGTTTTTCCCCAGGTCTCTGACAGCTTACCATTACCGGTGGTACTGGATAAAGCATGTTGCCTGGTTTCCAATATTGTCTACCCATTATTTCTCACTCGCTTAGAACCAAATGTTAATATATCCCAATTCATACAATGCAAACAGAATCAATAAGATAAAATCCAGGAATGCAAAAAATGCAAGGAATTTTAAACCTTTAAAAGATTTTCTGATCTTTTTAAGGCTTTCTTCAGAAAGTGCCACATTGTCAAACTTTTCAGCCTGTCCTTCGATAAGACTTTTCACATTGCGGTAGCATTTTACATCTTCCGTATGTACTTTGTCACAAATGTCCGCTTTGATGCTGTCAAGTTTTTCATTTACAGCCTGAAGTTTATCACCTACCTGTGAATCAAGAGTCTGCACGTGGCCATCGATCTTTTCAGAAAAATCTGCCATCTGTTTGTCTAAAGAATCCATCATCTCCTGAATCTGTTTGGAAACACCAGCAACCAGTTCGTCAGCCTCATTTCTTCTAACTTTTAACAGTTCCTCTAACTCCTGCGCTTTCTCTTCGCGATCATTCACGATATTCTCAAGTTCGATGACTTCTTTTTCACGAGTTGTAAGAAGTGTCTGTAACTGTCTTGCTTTATCTTTGAATTCCTCAATCTGTCTCATTAAATAGTCTTCTTTATGCACGTTGTTTCTGTTCCTTTCTCCCGTATTTGACACCACAATTGTTTTTTTGGTGTTCTTTGGTTTTGTAGTTTTAATCTTAAGTATCAACTCAAACAAACCCATTGAAAGTTCCTCTTATCAAGTTTACTGTTTTCCAGTACTTCCAAAACCGCCTCTGTTGGCATTCCCCAAGGATGTTACTTCATCAAACACAATCTTTGGCTGATTTTCCACAATACGGAACTGGCAGATTCTGTCATTTACATGGATCACTGTATCTCTTGTTGCATATACTGGCATGCGCCACATATCTTCGTCACCACAATAGGTACAGTCGATGATACCACAGCTGTTTGTCTGAAGAATTCCGTAGTTTTTAAAAGTTGAACTGCGTGGAACTAAGTGAGCTTCATAGCCCTGTGGAAGCTCCATTGCAACTCCAAGCGGAATCAGTTTGAACTCTCCTGCTTTTAACTCTACTTCTTCTGATGCACGAAGGTCAATCCAGTCTGACTTTCCTGCAATATATTCTAATTTGTCAATTTTATCTGTGAAATATTTAATTCTGATCTGTGGCATCTTTTACTCCTGTTCCCAAAGCGCATCTTCATGCTCTGTCTTTTTATCTCGTAACATCAGATTCATCACTGCATCTTTTGCAGGATAATCTTCGAATAGCACTGCATTTACCTGCTCAATGATCGGAATAGATACATCGTATTTTTTAGCCAATCCCATAGCTGCTTTTGCAGAATACACACCTTCTACCACCATTTTTACTTCATCCATGGCTTCATTCATTGTATATCCCTGCCCCATCAGCATTCCTGCCTTACGGTTTCGGCTGTGTTTGCTGGCACAAGTAACAATCAGATCGCCGATACCAGACAGACCAAAGATAGTGTCTGGATTGGCCCCCATAGCAAAAGCCAAACGGGAAATTTCCTTGATTCCACGGGTGATTAAAGCTGCCTTTGTATTATCCCCAAAGCCAAGTCCGTCTGCCATGCCTGCTGCCAGTGCAATCACATTTTTGAGAGCCGCTCCCAGTTCGATTCCTGTCATATCTGGACTTGTATATACTCGGAACGTTTCATTCATGAAAATTTCCTGAATAAAATCTGCTGTAACTTTCTCTTTTGCCCCTGCCACAACAGTTGTTGGAAGTCCTCTGCCTACTTCTTCTGCATGGCTTGGTCCTGAAAGCACCGCCACCTTTGCCTGTGGGATCTCTTCCTCAATAATCTCTGGCAAAGTCATTAAAGTATTCTCTTCAATCCCTTTGGATACGTTGACGATCAGCTGTCCTTCACTTACAAACGGACACATGCTCTTAGATGTGTTTCGAATAAATGGAGATGGCACCGCCAAAACAATCATATCCTGATTTTTTACTGCAGATGCAAGATCAGTTGTAAAGATCATATCATCAGAAAGCTTTACACCTGGAAGCTTGTCCACATGTTCTCTCTTTTCATTTAACATCTTGATCTCATCTTCGATAATAGACCAAACTGTCACTTCATGGTTATTGTTTTGTAAAACAATTGCAAGGGCTGTTCCCCAGCTTCCTGCACCAATTACACTTACTTTTGCCATGTTACATTCCTCGTTACTTACTGTTGTTTGTTTTTATCCTTATTGATAAATTTCTTTTCAGTTCCTGTAGCAAGACGTTTAATGTTGTCTTTGTGTCTGATAAAACCGATAGCCACAATAATTGCTACCACTATGTATAATTCTGGAAGCAGATTAGACGCTACAGAAAGGAAACCTAACTGTCCAAACACGATCATTTGCACCAGATAAGATCCAAGGATCATAAGAGAGCCGATGGAAATGAAACCAGTTGGAACTACTGTCAGGAAAAACAGTGCTGCACAGATCGGCACCATAAATACATATGTGGAAAACACCATACCTACTGAGCAGGCAATTCCCTTACCGCCCTTAAACTTTAAGTAAAATGGGAAATTATTTCCCAAAACTACGCCAAGTGCCGCATATAACTCGAATAATTTAACCATCTCTGGGAAAGTATTTCTAAATGCCAGCCACACGATTACAATAGCTGCAACACACTTTAAACTATCTCCCAGGAAAACAAGGATACCAACCTTCCATCCTTTTGTTCGGATGGCATTGGTCATACCTGAATTTCCACTGCCTGATTTTCGAAGGTCAAAATTG
>JAZQSD010000023.1:0-5436 GCA_045629925.1 Eubacterium sp. | reverse complement strand
GAAATTCTTGTTTCAGCAGAGAAAAAACAGAATATACACGAATTAAAGGAAAAGATTGGCGCCCTCAGCAAAGGCGTGGAAAACACAAAGCAGATTGTAGGCGATCTTTTAGAACCAGGTGACATGGTTGTTTTGGTTATTCCGATTGATAAATCTGCACCAAAAGGCCGTTTGATTTTGCCACAGCAGCAGACTATCCGAGATATTTTGGATGCAGGCTGTCTGGTAACCATTTGTCAGGATGTTAATTTAGTGAGAACGCTGGAGGCCTTGTCTGAAAAACCAAAGATGATCATTACAGACTCTCAGGTGTTTGGAAAGATAGAGAAAGACGTTCCAGAAGGCGTGCTTTTCACATCTTTCTCCATTCTGTTTGCAAGATACAAAGGAGAACTGGATATTTTGGTTCAGGGAGCAGCGGCATTGGCTTCTTTGAAAAAAGGGGACAAGGTGTTAATCAGCGAAGGCTGTACTCACCATCGTCAGTGTGGAGATATCGGAACGGAGAAGATGCCTGCCTGGGTGAAGGGATTTTCTGACAGTGAACCAGAATTTGTGTTTACTTCCGGCGTAGAATTCCCAGCGGATCTGTCGGAATATAAAGTAGTTATTCACTGTGGCGGTTGCATGCTCAATGAGAAAGAGATGAAGAGCAGAATTGCGAAGGCTGCTGCTCAGGGAGTTCCAATGGTGAATTATGGTGTGGCAATCGCTCAGATGCATGGTATTTTGAAGAAGAGCTTGTCGCCATTCCCTGATATGCAAGCTTTATTATAAGATAGGCGCAAAGCCCAGGTCCCCCGGACCTGGTGCGCCCCTCGACACTACCGTAGTGTCATCGGTTTCAAATCCCTTTGTGATAAGAATAAAAAAAGAGAATCCAGATTGGATTCTCTTTTTTAAGTAGCGAGAGGGGGATTAGGTCTCCGCTCCGCTACGGTCGGCGCAAAACCGAGGTCCCCCGGACCTCGTGCGCCCCTCGCCACTACCGTAGTGTCATCGGCTTCAAATCCCCTTGTGATAGGAAATAAAAAAAGAGAATCCAGATTGGATTCTCTTTTTAAGTAGCGAGAGGGGGATTTGAACCCTCGACACTACGGGTATGAACCGTATGCTCTAGCCAACTGAGCTATCTCGCCACAATATGTTGGACTTTTAAAGTCCTCTGGGAGTTGAACTTATGTAGGAGAGATTCTCTTACATAAGAAATGGGACCAACAGGGCTCGAACCTGTGACCCCCTGCTTGTAAGGCAGGTGCTCTCCCAGCTGAGCTATGATCCCATTTAATAGCGAGAGGGGGATTTGAACCCTCGACACTACGGGTATGAACCGTATGCTCTAGCCAACTGAGCTATCTCGCCATAATTTTACGGGTCGTTTTACAACCCGCTTGAATAATATACTACTAACTGGTATATAAAGTCAAGAAAAATTTTTAAAAATATATCAAATTTTGCAGGTTATAATTTCAACAGCCAAAATGTAGTTCTGTTGGTTGCAGAATCTTCGATATTTTCAGCAATCAGGTCAAGATTCCATGAGTCTCCAGCGATGCGACTGCAGATGACAGCTGTTGTGTCTGGCAGAATACCTTTGGAGAGCCATTCTGCTCCGATTGCTGTATCTTCAATGGCTTTTTCTTCAAGCTGTGGCCAAGTGGAATGTCTTGTGCCTTTGGTCTGGGATAAAGCCTGAGGGTGGGATGCTACGCAAGTCAGCTGCTCTATGGAGATGTCAGCAGATTTCTTGAACAGGCAGTGGTGGATTGGAAGAACAAACGTGTCCACGTGTTCATAAGCTACATTGGAGAAATGTTCTACAAATTCGGAAACTGGGCCTGCGGTTGAATTCTCTATACCTAAAACACCGTAATCTACGGAACCGTTCTGCAGTGCTTCCAAAATATTTGCAGCACATACAAGAGGTACATATTCTACATTTTCGATCTGATTCTTTTTTGCAAGTTCCAAAGCAGCAACTTCAGAGAAACTTCCTGGAATTCCCATATAGCCAATTTTCATTTTGGTCTCCATTCTATCTGCCAGAGGGCAGAGTTCAGTAAAATACATGGGTATATATTAGAATATAAGAAGTCTTTTTTCAAGCTTTAAAATGTGGTATGATAAAGGTCTGTTAAAAGTGCTGAGGGATGAATGTGCTTCAGTTTAGAATGCTTAACAGCTGTGTGAGGAAAGTTAGTTATGTTTGAATTAAATACACGGATTACAAGTTTGGAGCCATCTAAGTCTGTTACTTTGATGGAAAAGACAAAAAAACTGCAGAAGACAGACAAGAGTATTATCAACCTTACTGGTGGGGAACCGGATTTTGATACGCCTAAGCCAATTTGCGAGGAGGCTTTTCGTCAGATGATGGCTGGCTATACCCATTACATAGATGGGCCTGGAATTGCGGAGTTGAGAGATGCCTTGGCAAAAAAACTTCATGAAGAAAATGGTGCGCCATACAAGCCTGAGCAGGTGATTATTACCCCTGGGGGCAAGTTCGCGGTGTTTCTGGCAGTGCAGGCAGTGATGAATCCAGGAGATGAGGCTATTTGGCTTGCTCCGGGATGGGTGTCTTATCCTTCTATCATTCAAGCTAGTGGGGGGATTCCGGTGGCTGTGCATTTGAAGTGGGATGAGGATTATCGCATTACTGAGGATGCCCTGGAAGCGGCAACAACGGATAAGACAAAGATGATGATCATCAACTATCCAAACAATCCTACAGGAAAGATTTTATCAGAAGAAGACAGAGAAGTTCTTCATCAATACATGTTAAGACATCCGGATGTGATCATGATCTCCGATGAGATCTATGAGCACATTGTGTATGATGGACGCCAAGTTGTGAGTATGGCATCATATCATGATATTGCTGACAGAGTGATTGTGGTAAATGGTTTTTCGAAGAGTTATGCCATGACAGGATGGAGGTTGGGGTATCTGGCTTGCTGTGATGAGATATATAAAGTGGCAGCCAAGTTATTCCAGCACACTATGAGCTGTACTAGCGGATTTTTGCAGAAAGCTGCTTTGGTGGCGTTGGAATGCAAGGCTGAGATGGAACAGATGCGCCAAGCATATGAGAGCAGAGCAAAGCTGTTGTATGAAGAACTGAATAAGATTAAAGGTGTGGAGATGAAGATGCCTGAAGGAGCATTTTACGCCTGGGTTAAGTTCGATCTTGATATGGACAGTCAGCAGGCCTGTGATTATCTTTTGGAGCAGGCTAAGATTGCCGGTGTTCCAGGTGCAGCATACGGAGAAGATGATAAGATCTGTGTCAGATATTCTTTTGCTTCAAGTGAAGAGAATTTAAAGCAGATGATAGAGAATCTGCGTGGATTTTTGGGAGAAAAGTAAAAATTCATTTGCTAAAAACAAATCAAAATAGACGAAATGGTTTATTTAGTGTAGAATGAAATGAGTGATTGCTGATGGGGGTCGGTAATCAGTTTTAGCAGAAGAAAGGGAGACAGATATGCCAAAATTTGTTGTAAGACAGCCAAAGAACCAGCGTCCAATGATCAATGACGCGTATACGGCAAGCGTGAAAAAGAAAATGAGTTATGCCATTGTACCATTTGTAGTAGGTGCGATCCTGTTAGTTTTTTCTATGGGACAGGGAATTGAAGATAAGATGCTTCGTGTTTTATGTCTGGCGGTAGGTCTTATTTTATTTGTTGTGGGGATTTTGGTTTTTGCAAAATTTGCAAAAGATCTTAATGATTACGCAAAGGTATACTGGGAGAAAGAGGACAAGAAGGCTGGAAAAGCAGTTGTCAAAGAAGAAGAACCAAGAGAGAAAATTACTTGGGCACAGGCTGCCGCTGAAGTAAAAGAAGAGAACAAACAAACAGCACGAGAGGTATCTAAACAGATGGCCAATAAGTTTGTGAATGCTGAACTTCAGAATGCGGATAAAGCGGAATAAGTTACTAAAAAATAGGAGAGGGTTTTTACAAGATGGCATTTAACGAGTTAAGAATTAAGGGTACAGAAAAGAAATATGTTGTAAATGATGATTTTACAAACAAGATGAAGAGAAGAATGAAAATCTCTCTGATTCCATTTTTCATCGGTGTTGCAATGATCGTTGTCGGATATAATAAGAATCTTGCAGAGGTTGGATTACAGATTCCAATTTTGATTATAGGTATTTTTGTAGCAACAATAGGATTTGGTTTTTGGGCAAGATTTGGCAGGGATATGCGCCTTTACACAATGAGAAAATATCATGAAGAGCGTGAGGCTAAGAGAGCGGCGGAAGCAGCTGCAAATCCAAAACCTGTTCAGCCAAGACCAGCAGCTAGAAGACCAAAGACTATGGCAGAGAGAGCTGCAGCTGCATCTAAGCTTGCAGATTACGAAAGCGGTCAGGATACAGAAGAATAAGAGATAGTTAGTATAATCATGAAACTCCGGAGATGAGTTGTGCAGACCAATGAATGCATAGCTTATGCCGGAGTTTTTTTGTATAAAAAATTCAATTTCTATCTGCGAATATGAAAAAATATGCTATAATAAAATGGCCTATGGAAATTTCTTAATATTATGTATTAAAAATGAGGATAACAGTATGAAGTTTAGAGTTGGCACAGGTTATGATGTGCATAAGTTAGTTGAAGGAAGAGATCTGATCCTGGGGGGAGTGAAGATTCCTCACACCACAGGATTGTTGGGACATTCAGATGCGGATGTTTTGCTGCATGCGATTATGGATGCATTGTTAGGTGCGGCTGCGCTTGGTGACATTGGCAAGCATTTTCCAGATACAGATCCTCAGTATAAAGGGATTTCTAGCATGAAGCTTCTTGAACATGTATATGTTCTGCTCAAGGAGAAGGGATATCAGGTTGGAAATGTTGATGCTACGATCATTGCCCAGAAGCCAAAACTCCGTCCATATATCGCTCAGATGGAGGAGAACATTGCAAGTGTGCTTCATTTGGAAGAAGACCAGATTAATGTGAAGGCTACCACGGAAGAAGGGCTGGGGTTCACTGGTTCATTGGAAGGGATTTCTACACAGGCAATCTGTGGATTGATCAAACTTGACTGATAAATTTAAGATAAACATATTGATGTTGAAGTAGGCAGAGGGGTTCTGCCAGCGAGGAATTTTTAGATGGAAATACGATATTTGGCTCAAGATGAGAAAGACAAGAGCCGCACTCTTTATGAAACAGCGTTTCCAGAAGATTCAGAAGCGTTTGTTGATTATTACTATAATGAAAAATGTAAGGATAACCAGATTCTTGTTATGGAAGATTACGATGATGTGATTTCCATGATTCATCTGAATCCTTTTACCATATCCATGTATGGACAGGAAGCTGAGGTAAATTATATTGTAGCGGTTGCTACAGATGAGAATTACCGGATGCAGGGGTATATGCGTCAGCTGATGGAACAGGCTTTTCATAATCT
>JAZQSD010000022.1:0-4028 GCA_045629925.1 Eubacterium sp. | reverse complement strand
TTGTGCATTTTGTGCACAATACAGACAAAAGACAAAAAGTACATATTTACGCCACATTTATGACCTCCTGATGACGTATTACATTGTTAAACTATGTGTATACAGAACGGTTGGATGCAGTCTGTAATAAATTCGCATTGCAGATGTGGACAAAGTTTATGTAGGGGGAATTAGGTTTCAAATAAGCACCTAAAATAATCTAAAAGGAGAAAAGGATTATGAAATTAATGAAAAAAGTCTTGCCAGTTATCCTTGCTGGCGCAATGGTTTTTGGAACAGTAGCAACTGGTTATGCAGCAGAAGATGCTTGGTCAATCGCTGATGCTACAAAAACTGAAGTATCTTACAAAATTGATGGAGAGACAGTTAAGGCTACATGGTATGTGGACAACTACTTAAAAGAAACTGGTGATCTGTCTGACGCTGACTATGCAAATGCGAAAGTTAACGTTTATGTTCCAGAAGGAGCAGATGAAAATTCTCCAATTCTTTACATGGTAGATAACAGTGGCTGGAGATCCAACGGATATTCAGATGTTTTAATCTCTGGTGAGATTGCTGATTCTTCTAAAGACGGCAAAGAAAACTTTGCAGCAAAAGCATTAAAAGAAGGTTTTGTAGTTGTTAACGCTGGTTTAAGAACACGTGGAACACCAGATGCAGCTGGTAATGTAAACCATTCACCTGTAACAGTTGCTGATGCAAAAGCAGTTATTATGTATCTGAAACACAACGATGGTATCGTTGGTGATACAGACAGAATCTTTATCACAGGTACATCCGGTGGTGGTGCTTTATCAGTAGCAATCGGTTCTGACGGTAACTCTGCAGACTTCAAAGCAGAATTAGAAGCAATTGGCGCATGCATGGAAGAAACAAATGATATCTTCGGTTTAGTTGCATACTGCCCAATCACAGACCTTGGACATTCTGATATGTCTTACGAATTCACATATGCAGGAACAAGAGCTGACCTGAAAGCAAGCGGCTACACAACAACAGATGTACAGGAAGGTATGCCAGCTAGAGGACAGTATTCCTTATGTGATCAGTCCATGACATTATCTCCAATCTTAGCAGCTGAATACGTTGATTATGTAAATGGTCTTGGTATCTCTGGCGCTACAGCAGCATTTGATGCAGCTACACTTACAGCTTCCGGCGGTCTTGCAGACACAATGAAAGAACTTGTAATTGCTGAATTACAGGAAGCCCTTGATGAACTTGGTGCAGATGCATTCTTTGCAAAATTAGAAACTCGTGAAGCTGATTCTACACAGTATGACAACGGCACACCTAACGAAGGCTGGAAGACAGACTGGGTTGTATTAAGCGATGACAAAAAAGAAGTAAAAGATATCGATGTTGATGGTTACTTATATTATGTAGCACTTGGACAGCTCTTAAAACCAGCACCAGCATTTACAAATGATGGTCTTGGATTAGGCGGCGTATTCTTTAATGAAAATAACCTGTTCGGTCAGGATGATGAAGCTCATGGCTATATCAGTGAATGTGTATTTGATTTATCCGATATGAAAGCTGCATACGGCACATGGGAAGCATATCAGGCTGCAAACAAAGATCTCGTTGCAAAACAGTCTGACATGGTAGACTCCATTCACTATCTTGCATCTGATGATGGCGACAGTGCTCCATACTGGTATGTTCGTCACGGCTTAAACGACAGAGATACAGGTTTCATGAACCAGACATTACTGTACCTTGCAATGGAAGATGACTCCACAATCGAAACAAAAGATTTCGAATTTGTATGGGGCCGTGGACATGAAGGTGCATATGAAATCGATGAAGCGTTTGCATTCATGGCAGCAGCTTTAGAAGATGCAGATGACGGCACAACAGATGACGGCACAACAGACGATGGCAATACAGACGATGGTAATACAGACGACGGCAACAAAGATGACGAAACAACAGATGATGGCGACAAAGAAGATGATGACGATAAGAAATCTCCTTCCACATCTGACAACTTTGGATTCTTAGCAGTTGCAGTAGTTGCAGCAGCAGGTTTAGCATTTGTTGCAAGAAGACGTGTTGTTCGCTAATAGAATTGCATTGTAAATAAGTTTGCCTGGAATAAGCACTCAGACAAAAACATACTATTACATTAGAAAACCGGCCTTGCGAGGCTGGTTTTCTTTGTTTGTAGGATTTTTAACAAGATTGTATGTTTTTTAACAAATACAATCGAGGATTGTATATGAATAGGTACAATACGGGGGTGCTGTTCGGTTGTATTCTTGAAAAAATATGGTAAAATGTTAGAGGTGCAAAATTTTCTTGTATACAAAGTAAGCGGCAGCTTACATTAACCATGTTACTAAATGTAGGAGGTATTTATAAATGGCAAACAAATGGGTTTATTTATTTAGCGAAGGTAACGCTAGCATGAGAAACCTTCTTGGCGGTAAAGGTGCTAACTTAGCTGAAATGACTGTTTTAGGTCTTCCAGTACCACAGGGTTTCACAATCACAACAGAAGCTTGTACACAGTATTATGAAGATGGCGAAAAGATCAATGACGAAATTCAGGGTCAGATCTTAGAATATATCAAAAAAATGGAAGAAATCACAGGAAAGAAATTCGGTGATACAGAAAATCCATTATTAGTATCTGTACGTTCAGGTGCTAGAGCTTCCATGCCAGGTATGATGGACACAATCCTTAACCTTGGTTTAAATGAAGAAGTAGTAGAAGTTGTTGCTGCTAAAACAGGCAACGAAAGATGGGCTCGTGACTGCTACAGAAGATTTATCCAGATGTACTCTGACGTAGTTATGGAAGTAGGTAAAAAATACTTCGAAGTTCTCATCGACAAGATGAAAGAAGAAAAAGGTGTTACACAGGACGTTGACCTGACAGCAGAAGATCTGAAAGCTCTTGCTGATCAGTTCAAAGCAGAATATAAAAACCAGATCGGTCAGGACTTCCCAGACGATCCAATCGAACAGTTAATGGGAGCAGTTAAAGCTGTATTCCGTTCTTGGGACAATCCACGTGCTAACGTATACCGTCGTGACAACGATATTCCATATTCTTGGGGTACAGCTGTTAACGTACAGGAAATGGCATTTGGTAACTGGTCTGATGAATCCGGTACAGGTGTTGCATTTACTCGTGACCCAGCTACAGGCGAAAAGAAACTTATGGGCGAATTCTTAATCAACGCTCAGGGCGAAGACGTAGTTGCTGGTGTTCGTACACCACAGCCAATCGCTGAATTACAGAAAGTTATGCCAGAAGTTTATGATCAGTTCGTAAACGTATGTGGTATTCTTGAAAACCATTACCGCGATATGCAGGATATGGAATTTACAATTCAGGATCGCAAATTATTCATGCTTCAGACACGTAACGGTAAGAGAACAGCTCAGGCTGCTTTAAAGATCGCTTGTGACTTAGTTGCAGAAGGCATGAGAACAGAAGAAGAAGCTGTTGCAATGATCGATCCACGTAACTTAGATACATTACTTCACCCACAGTTTGATGCAAAAGAATTAAAAGCTGCTACACCACTTGGCAAAGGTCTTGGCGCATCTCCAGGTGCTGCTTGCGGTAAAGTTGTATTCACAGCTGATGACGCTGTAGAATGGGCTGCAAGAGGTGAAAAAGTTGTATTAGTACGTCTTGAAACATCTCCAGAAGATATCACAGGTATGAAAGCTGCTCAGGGTATCTTAACAGTTCGTGGTGGTATGACATCTCACGCTGCAGTAGTTGCTCGTGGTATGGGTACTTGCTGTGTATCCGGTTGTGGCGGTATCAACATGGATGAAGAAAACAAGAAATTCACATTAGCTGGCGTAGTATTCGAAGAAGGCGCTGAAATCTCTATCGATGGTACAACAGGTAACATCTATGCAGGTCTCATCCCAACAGTTGATGCAACAATCGCTGGTGAATTCGGTACAATCATGGCTTGGGCTGACAAATATCGTACACTGAAAGTTCGTACAAATGCTGATACTCCAGCAGATGCTAGAAAAGCTCGCGAACTTGG
>JAZQSD010000021.1:0-2144 GCA_045629925.1 Eubacterium sp. | reverse complement strand
TAGAAAGCGACATGTTGCAACTCTACAACGTCGGCCACCTGCCGTGTCTGTTCCTCATAGACCGCAACTGCGACCTGCAAGCAAGACAGGAAGACATCATCGACCTGGGAGAAGCCATCGAGTCGCTGCTGTAAGCAGAAGAACAAGCCCCAAGGCAAACACCGCCCCAAACACAAACGCAAAAGGTTAAAAGACTAACAAGCATACAGTTAGTCACGCTTCGCGTAAGAAAGGAAAAGCCGACCAACGTCGTTCAAAAACTTCACACGAGAAGTTGGCAAAGTTCTTATGAGAAGTTGCCGAAGTTCAGCAGAGAAGTTTGGAGAGTTCTCCTGAGAACTCTTTACTCCCCCATGCGAGGGCACTCATCAGCACCACCATTCTAAGCATTGTACCCGACGCAAAGAAAGGAAAAAAAAGAATCTACAACAGACCTATTGAGGAATAAAAAGGAGAGAACACGGAAAGAAATAACTGTGTTCTCTTTTTTATATATGTATGTTTTTTGTATCTTTACATCCGAAAAATAAAATCCTACCGTCTTATATTATTTCAAGACACACAATAAAGCAAAGGAAAACAGGAAAAACATTTAACTACGATAATTATGAAAAAAACGATTTTTAAGCAATCAAAATATAGCAAAAGAATCCCTAAAACAAATAAAGAGTGTTATGCTCTGCTCGATGAGATGTTGAGCGATGAATATAAGCAGGTCATTATAGAGGAAGAAATTTTGCAATTGCACTTTACTTTAGGTCTATGGATTCGTAACAATTGGATACATCCTCAAAGTAAAACGGAAATAAACGACTTGATGAAAACTTTTGGTAGGAAACAATTATTTTATATTGAACCAGACGATATTTCAGAGGTAATCTTAAATGGCTATCGCAGGCATTTAAAAAGATTATCCAAGAAAAAAAATGTACTTAATCTGACCCCAAAAAGTTAGACGGATAAGTAAATGTATTATTGGTAAAGAGTTCGGTGCAATACCGAACTCTTTACTTTTAGTCTTTGTTTTATTCTGTCATTATTGTAGTAATGGATATACTCCCTCTTTTCCTGACTGAAGTGAATCATACTCTTGAACTCCGGCAAATCAATGAGATAGACACCCGTGTCTTCGACCTCTATGGCCTCACCCCAGAAGAACGCGAAATCGTCTTGAAGAACTGACGTGTTTTTGTGTCGTCTGGAAGTTCACGATCTTATGCCCGGAAGTTCGTGAACTTCTGAGCGACTTCTCACGTGGTCTTTTGCGGGCTGCCTCGATGGAGTATTTCGGGGATATCGAATCGACAAAAAGAAGGTTACTAAAAAAGGAAAAAGCACGGAGTTTTTTCCGTGCTTTTTCTTATGCTATGATGCGCTCCTTGCAGCGCTTGCCTGTCTTTAGATCAGTGCCATACACATCCACATATTCGCACTTGACGTTCATAGGCTGCTTCATCTGTGCAAACATCTTCTGCAAAACAATCTCACGACCATTCATCTTTGCTATGCCAACCCATTTGCCTTTGTGCTTGCAGATGCGAATCTTCACCTTATTATATACCGCCATACAAATTGTTGCCTCTGCCTCGTCGGCTTCAAGAACCTTGACACCAAAAGCCATCTTGCGGTCCAAAAATGTCAAATCCTCTATTCTTGTCTCACCACCCAGCACCCAATATGCCTTGAGCGGCTCCTTCTGGTTGAGTTTACCATCCTGCAGATTGATGTCGTAGCATACATAGTTTGTGTTCGTGTTACGCTCGAAGACAAAGATATGCTCCCGCGGTATCGTGATGGCTCCCGCCGTAAGGCAACACAAAGAACACAGCAATACACTGAGAATGAAATGCTTCATGGGGCAAAATTATGCAATTAGAAGGAGAATGTCAGATTGACACGAACACCATTCTTCTTGGTTCCGGGATGTTCATGATAGTTGATGCGGCGCACATAGTCCACACCGAAAATCTTGAAGATGTTGCGCACACCAACCGCCACCTCCATGTAAGGCTTGCTGGGGCAGATGGGATATGAACCTTCAGGGAACTCGTAAAGCATGGCATCACCGCTGTTCTTCCAGGGATTGTTCTTGTCGGTCAGTGTACCCCATACGCCTCGGAAAGCAACATACTCGCGCAACTTCA
>JAZQSD010000020.1:0-5921 GCA_045629925.1 Eubacterium sp. | reverse complement strand
TTTGATCATATGTCAGAGGATCTGGCAGATTTGATGGAAGATGTGAGACTTGGGAAGAAAAGTCTGGATGAATCTGAAGAAGACTAGGGAAAAATAATCGGAACGTAAATCCTAGAATGTAAAGAGCAGGTCTAAAGCGTAGACTGTGAAAATCGAAAATAAAGAGAAAAAGATAAGAGCATATTCATGACGAATATGCTCTTGTTTATTGTAAAAATATAATTAGCAGTAACCGTTATGGTTTGAAACCATGAGATGCTGAACTCTTATTGTGGTGTGATAGTACCATTGATTGTGCCGGAATCGATTTCACCGTCAATGGTTGGATCATTTTCTTCCGGTGGAGCAGATGGTGTGTTGCCCGGCTGATCTCCGCCAGCAGGTGGATTCCCTGGTTCAGGGGTTGCGCTGCCTCCTGGATTACCGCCTTCAGGAGAAGTGCTTTCCGGAGGAGTGGTTCCTTCAGGAGTGGTACTTTCTGGTGTAGTGCTTTCAGGAGTGGTGCCATCTGGCAGCAGAGCATCTGGGTTTTCAGGATCCAGAAGTTCTTCTTCCACGTGACCGCCTGGTTCAGCGCTGCTGTTTTTATAACTTAAGTCACTTGGAATATCAAGGTCAAAGGTAGCCTTTGGAAGACCATCTGTCATAACCAACATTGCGTTCTTCCAGATTTGTGCTGGATGATTTCCACCAGAGAGACCATCTACAGGTTCGTTGGAAGCGGTTCCTACCCAAACTGCAATTGTGTAGTATGGGGTTGCTCCACAGAACCAGCCGTCGCGGCTGTCGTTTGTAGTACCTGTTTTGCCGATGGCTTCGATGGTGGAAGCGCTTTTCCAGTTAATCTTGCGGGCAGTACCTCTGGTGATAACACCTTTTAAAATATCAACCATCTGATCAGCAGCGGATTTGGAATAAACCTGTTTTCCTTCTGCAGGAATGTAGATTTCTTCTCCGTCACTATTCAAGATGGATAATAAGCAGTCTGCTTTGCGGTAAGTTCCGTGATTTGCCAGCGTACTGTAGGCATTGGCCATTTCCACAGTGGTTGCGCCATAAGTCATACCGCCCAATGCGGAACTCATATTGTAGTCATCTGGAGTGATCTTGGAGAATTCCATATCTTCCAGATACTTCATTCCTGTGGAGATACCAAGATTGCTTGCCAACCAGTAGACAGGACCGTTCTTACTCCATTCCACTGCATAGCGCAGAGTCATTTCCTCGCCTTCCATGGCAAGAATTTTTTTGGCGCTTTTGCCTTTGGCCTCTTTCTCATTTACATTGACCAGCATAGAGTTGGCATCGTAGCTTCCCTCAAGAGCCGGTGCATAAACTAACAGTGGTTTTATTGTACTTCCTGGCTGCTGAGCTGTCTGGAAAGCATAGTTAAAGGAATAGATGCGAGCTGTTTCCGCCTGGCTTCTGCCGCCGATGGCTGCCACGATCTTTCCATTAGAGTTGTTGATAACAGTCAGTCCGCTCTGCACATCATAGATACCGTCGGCCTGCTTCTTGTCGCTCCAGGCAAGACCTTCATCTACAACTTCCTGCAAATCGTCCATAGCAGCTAAGTTGATGGATGTGTAAACCTGATAACCGCCAGTTTTCAAATTTCTCTTTGCGGTGTCGTAGGCTGTCTTATAGTCTTCCTGATAAGCTGCGTATTCTGCTTCTGTGTCAAAATGATATTTGAACTGGAAATCATACTTGTATTCCATCAGGTATTCTGTGGCATATTTCACCGCTAAAGTAGTGGCATAATTGTGGAATTCAGTCTTGTTGGTTTCTTCAGGAACCACAATGATCTCCTGCGCCATAGCCTCTTTTTTCTCAGCTTCTGTTATATAACCACATTCCTGCATATCTCTTAAGATCTTGTCTCTACGCTTCAGCGCTGTAGAAGGATCATCAAAAGGATCGTAGTATTCCGGACGATTCGGGATAGCACACAAGTAAGCAGCCTCTGACAGTGTCAGTTCAGATGCAGGTTTGCCAAGATATGTCTGGCTTGCGTCCTCGATACCGTATACAGCATTTGCGAAACAGCAGTTGTTGCAATAGAACTCGATGATAAGTTCTTTGTCATATTTTTTGGTCATTTCCTGAGCAATAAAAATTTCCTTCACTTTACGTTCCAGAGATTTTTCGTTTGTAAGGAAAATGTCACGGGCTACCTGCTGGGTAATGGTGCTGGCGCCGTGAGCTGTTTTGCCGCCGCTTTTTACATAATTAATAACTACCCTGGCAATACCCTTAGCATCCACACCTGAGTTTTCCCAGAAGGTGCGGTCCTCGATTGCCACGAAAGAGTTAATTACGTCTTTTGGAATCTCGTCAAAACTTAAATATGTACTTTCTTCGTTCTCGTATAATTTTGCAATTTCGGTTTCGTTGTCACTATAAATGATGGAAGCCTTGTTTGGCCGGAATGTATCAGCTGTGCTGTTCTCCACCAGTTCAACCGCGTCTAGCTTGTACTGCATGATTGTCTTTGGAGTAATGCCGTACTTAGTTGCAAGCAGTGCCATGCCGCCTACAAGAGCCAGGCAGATCAGAATGATGATAACCATGAAAATATTTCTGACAACTCTGCGTTTGCCTCGTCTGCGTTTCCGCTTTTTGGAAGGCTTTTTAGAGTATGTAGTTTTCTTAGCCATAAATCTTAACCTCTTTTTAAAATCATGTTTATTGCATTTTAAGTATACACTATGATACAAAATAAGTGTGAAGAGCATCTGAAAAAAATCTAAAGATTCCCTTAAAAATATTTACATTTTTAAGAAATTGCTCTAAATTAGGAAACGCTGATGGAAAATGACCATAATAAAAGCAGAAATTGGTCATATAAAATAGAAGAAGTTATAGAACAGAAGGTAGATAGAGATGGAAATGATTGAGATTTTTAAGGCGATATTATTCGGTATTGTAGAAGGAATCACAGAATGGCTGCCAATCAGCAGCACAGGACATATGATTCTTTTGAATGAGTTTATCAAACTGAATGTTACCCCAGAGTTTTGGAGCATGTTCGAGGTTGTGATCCAGCTGGGAGCGATTCTCGCGGTTGTTGTTGTGTTCTGGCATAAGATATGGCCTTTCGGAAAACGGAACAATGAAGAGCCTGTGGCAAAAAGCGGTCCGCTGGCTTGGGTAAAAAAAGACATTATCAAGCTTTGGGTGAAGATCATTATTGCCTGTATTCCTGCGGCAGTAATCGGAATGGCCTTCAATGATCTTTTTGAAGAATTGTTTTACAACTTCCAGACCGTGGCAATTTTCTTGATCATCTTCGGTATTGCCTTTATTGTGATTGAGAGCAAATACAAAGGAAAAACAGCCAGAGTGCAGACTGTAGAGGCTCTCACATGGAAGCTTTGCCTTGTCATCGGCCTCTTTCAGTTGATTGCTGCGATTTTCCCTGGAACTTCCAGATCTGGGGCGACAATCGTTGGGGCTCTTTTGATTGGGGTATCCCGTGTGGCAGCGGCAGAGTTCACATTTTATCTGGCAATTCCTGTAATGTTTGGTGCAAGCTTGTTAAAAATCGCAAAGTTTGGACTGGAGTTCACAGGCAGCGAGGCAGCAATCTTACTTACAGGAATGGTGGTGGCATTTGTTGTATCTATTATTGTTATCAAATTCTTGATGAATTACATCAAGAAGCATGATTTTAAAGTGTTTGGCTGGTACCGCATTGTGCTGGGTATATTAGTTCTGGTGTATTTTGGCGTAAAGACAATGGTGTTAATGTAACGTGCTTACGGGATTATCTCAAATAGGGTTGCGTTAAAACTAGAAATTAGGTAAAATGGTTGTAATTTTCGATTAATTTTGAACCGGAAAGATTGTTTTTAGAAAATTTGACATATTCACTATATTGAACAAAAGGGAGAAAGGGATTATGCCAATTAAGATACCAGATTCTTTGCCAGCAACTTCGATTTTGGAGAGCGAAAATATATTCGTAATGACTGAGTTTCGTGCGATGCATCAGGACATCAGACCACTGAACGTACTGATTCTTAACCTGATGCCAACAAAGATCGTTACAGAGACACAGCTGCTGCGCAAGTTGTCCAATACACCTCTTCAGATTAAGTGTGAGTTTTTGCAGACCGCAACACACGAAGCTACCCATGTGGATTCCAATCATTTGGAAAACTTTTACACAACATTTGAGCAGGTGAAGAATCGCTGGTTCGACGGAATGATCATCACCGGCGCACCAATCGAAGACATGGAATTTGAAGAAGTAGATTACTGGGAAGAACTGTGTGAGATCATGGAGTGGAGTAAGACACACGTGCATTGCACCATGCATATCTGCTGGGGGGCTTTTGCAGGTCTTTATTACCACTATGGAGTGCCAAAGTACAATCGCCCAGATAAGCTTTCCGGTGTATATACAAACTATGTGTTAAAGAAGAGTTCTCCTCTGTTTCGAGGATTTGACGATGTTTTCTATGCGCCTCATTCCAGAGCAACAGAATTCCGTGCGGAAGACATTCTGAAGATTCCAGAACTTGAGCTTATTGCAACATCCAGAGATGCAGGTGTAACTATCGTTAAGTCCACAGACTCCAAGCACTTCTTTATCTCCTGTCATTTAGAGTATGACTGGGACACATTGAAACTGGAGTATGAGAGAGATCTTGCGAAGGGTATCAATCCAAGCATTCCTGTAAATTATTTCCCAGATGATGACCCAACCAAGAAACCAGTTGTTCGTTGGAGATCTGCAGGACAGCTGATGTTCGGCAACTGGATCAACTATTACGTTTACCAGACAACTCCTTATGAGATTGGGAATCCAGAGGGAAGAGTTCGATAATTGGGGGTAGGAATCCTGTAACTACATAAAAGAAAAATAAGTGCAGAAATAGTTGTGTTGACACGACTGTTCCTGCACTTTTTTGCTTTTTGGACAAAAAAAGAAAAGCTCCGTAGAGCTTTCCCAGTTGAGAGTTGTAAAAAGGTATATATTGATTCTTAATCTTTACAAATGGATAGTAGCATATTAATATATATTAGTAAAATTGAAAAAAATGATATAGAATATCAGTTTTATTGATGATAAAAAGGGGAACAAAATGGAATTAAGAAATCTTAAAACCTTTGCGAAAGTAGCGGAAATTGGCAATTTTTCAAGAGCGGCCCAGGAGCTTGGCTACGCCCAGTCCACAGTAACCATGCAGATTCAGGCTTTGGAGCAGGAATTGCAGGCAACTTTGTTTGAGCGAAATGGAAAACATATTACTTTGTCTGCTGCCGGAGAAGAATTTCGTGAGTTTGCATATGAGATGCTTCGTCAGGAGAGAAGTGCCATTGACCATTTCCAGAAAGATTCCGAGCCATCTGGATATATAAGGGTGGGGGTTATGGAGACCATGTGTGCATCCAGATATGGAGATATCTTCAAAGGTTTCTTGAAGCGTTTTCCACAGGTTAAGCTAAAGATCATCGTAGCAAAGACACTGGACTGTATGGCTATGTTAGAAAAGGGAGAACTGGATGTAATCCTTACTGTAGATAAGAAGTTGAACCGTCCAAACTGGGAAGTGTTTCACTGGATAGAGACTGAGATCTGTTTTTTCTGTGCCAAAGAACATCCTTTTGCCAAGGAGAAAATAGTTCCAATTGAAGAACTGATTCGAGAAAACTTTATTCAGATCGAGGCTGGCTGTAACTATCGACAGGCTTTTGAACAGTATCTGGCAGATCAGGGGAAATGGGTCAACAATATTCAGGAGGTTGGCTACACCAGCATGATCATCGACTGCGTAGCCGACAATCTTGGGGTATCCCTGCTGCCAAAGTTCACTTTGGAAAAAGCACTGGAAGAAGATAGGATTGCACTGTTTGAAGTGGAAGAGTATGGAGTATCTATGCTAATGCAGGTGGTTTATGACAAGAACCGG
>JAZQSD010000019.1:0-2753 GCA_045629925.1 Eubacterium sp. | reverse complement strand
TCCGCCAGATGTAATCTGGAAGATCAATATGTTTGCTTTTGGTGGTTTGGAAAGTGCATTTTTCTGGATTTTCCTGCTGGGAATGTTCTGGAGAAAGGCAAACAAGATGGGTGCAATATGCGCCATCCTTGGAGGAACAGTTTCTTACTGTGTGACAATGCTGTTTGGACTAAAGATTGCAAATATCCATCAGATCCTTATCGGTATCACTGTATCGTTGGTATGCATGGTGATTGGATCCATGATTGGCAAAAAGAATAAAGAGGAAGTGCTTGATCTGTACTTCTATAAGAAATAAAAATAAGCTGTGACAAGTGTTGCTTAAGGAACAGCAAAAAACGAAAAGCCCGATGCTAATAAGCGCATCTTACCTTTTGTTTTCTTGCTGTTCCCTAACAACATTAAAGTCACAGCTTTTGTTATGTGCTGGATGTTATAGAAGTGCAGATTAAGCCATCTTATGGTCAATCTGGATTACCGTAAAGAATTCGCTGCCAAAATGATCTTTTACTTTTTTGTTGATCACCTGGAGCAATTCCTGTTCTGGTATCTGATATTTGAATGGAAGTACGATGTCAAAGATCAGATTGGTGTGAGTTGGGCCGGTAACGATTCTAAAGTCGTGCATGGTAATTACCGGATCGATATCTTCAAGCAGTTTGCGAGTATCTTCACGCATAGCGTCTACCTTTGGATCTTTTGTAATTACCGGATCCATATGAATGGTTGCTAGGCAGTTGAACTGCAGAGCAAGTTGTTTTTCAAGATTGTCAATGATGTCGTGAATGGCCAGGATGTCTCCTTCTGCAGGAACTTCCGCATGAAGAGAAATGATTTTTCTTCCTGGACCGTAATCGTGAACCATAAGGTCGTGAATATCTAAAATGTTTTCGTCAAAGTTGATTACTAATTCTTCGATGCTGTCTACGTACTCTTGTTCTGGTGGCTGCCCCATCAGCAAGCTGACAGTTTCTTTTGCTGTTGAGATTCCAGCATATAAGATAAAGAGACCTACGATGATACCGCAGATGCCATCGATATGCAGGCTGGTAAAATGACCAACAATAGTGGAGACCAAAACTACAATCGTAGAGATGGTATCACTGAGGCTGTCTGTGCCAGTTGCTCTGATTGTGGCAGAATCAATCTTTTTACCAACACGGAAATTGTAAAATGCCATATAGAATTTCCCAAGAATCGATACAATCAAGATGAAAATAATAACTGGGGAGAAAACGGTTTCTTCAGGATTGATGATCTTGCCTACAGAATCTTTAAGCATTTCAAATGCCATCAGAAGGATTACGGCAGATACAATCAAGCCGGAAAGGTATTCGATTCGCCCGTGGCCATATGGATGCTTGGCGTCTGGCTTCTGTTCGGACAGCTTGAATCCTACCAGAGTTACTACTGAAGAGCCGGCATCTGACAGATTGTTAAATGCGTCAGCTGTAATGGCGATGGAATTGCTGATAGCACCTGCAAAGAATTTGATCAGGAATAAAACAATATTTAAAAAGATACCGGTCAGTCCACACAGTTTTCCGTACAGTCCGCGCTGTACATCTGCCGGCATGTCAGGTTTGATAAAAAGTTTGGATAAAATTGTAATCATAATATGCTCCTGTTAAAAATAAAACACTGTGAATAGGTTAGCTTATGTTGGTAAAATTTGTCAATACTAACGATGGTTGCGAAGCGGTAATATTAGTGCTAAACTAATGAGAATCTACAATGTAAATGGAGTGGACATATGAGATTAGTAGAAGCGTTAACAAAAGAACAGTTAGAACCCGTATATGCATTATATTTAGAAGCGTTTCCAGAGATTGAGCGCAAACCAATTCCTTTGATTGAGGAAAAAGTTGCAGAAGGCTCCAGTCAGGTTTTTTCTATTGTGGACAATGATGAGTTCGTAGGATTTGCCATGTTTGTTGTTGGTGAATCTATGGTTTTGCTGGACTTTTTCGCAATCTTGCCAGAAAAACGATGCGGAGGCTATGGAAGCAGAGTGTTCCCGCTGTTTTGGGAACAGTATAAAGAAAAAAAATTCCTGTTAGAGATTGAAGATCCGAATGCCGTGGAGATTGACGAAGAAGAAAAAGCGTTGCGCAAACGCAGAAAAGCCTTCTATGAGAGGCAAGGCATGAAGTCTATGCCATTTTTGATTGACCTGTTTGGGGTTGAGATGGAAGTGCTGACCAATGGTTACCAGATTGATTTTCCAGAGTATCATGGATTGATCCGAGGCGTGTATGGGCGAATCATAGATGAGAAGATTCTGTTCGTCAGATATCTTGATGGCAGAGATGGTAGACCTATGTTGAATGGAAAACCATATCCGGACATTCTTGAGGGTGGTCTGGATAGGGATAGCGGTTGGGAAATCTGTCAGTAAGCGCAAAAAGAATCAATTGACAGAAAATTCAGAAAATAGATATATAATAATTAAAAAACAATGCAAATAAAATAAAAATTTTCAGAAAATATATTGACAAATACACGATCCTGCAGTATGATATGTACATAAAAGGAACGGAGGTACGGTCCAATGAAATAGGAAACCGCCACTCATAATTTTATTTATGGAGGACAGACCGATGTACTAGTTAGATTATTCATGGGGAACTTTTAAATATAGAGAAAGGTTTTTTGTGGAAAATAGTTCAGGGAAAGGAAAGTGTATAAAGTGAAACTTCAGATCGACAAATAAGTGCCACCTGGTGAGGGAAAAGAAGCCGGGTGGCATTTTT
>JAZQSD010000018.1:0-12631 GCA_045629925.1 Eubacterium sp. | reverse complement strand
AATTCCGCTGCAGTTTTCGCTGCAGCTTTCAAATCTCGCGCGGCCATATATACCACAGCGCCCTCTTTGGCGCAGGCCTTTACACAGGCGAGTCCGATTCCTCTGGTAGAGGCTGTAATCAATACGATTTTATTTTCTAATCTCATGTTTGATCTCCTTTTTTAACATTGCCTTTATAAATTTTTGGAAGCAGCTGAACGATAAAAATGGCCAGACCAACAAAAACAAGTTCTATGATTGCCAACATGTGAATGGAGCTAGCGGCGATGGCGGCCATTGGCAAATGCAGGTTGGGATCCGCGGCCAGGCGGGTAATATTATTTGTAAACATTGGCACAAATACAGCAACGCCAAAGGGCGCGGCCAGATCTCTGAAAAGCCCGTAGATGCCGGTGCCGGAACCAGTAGTTTTTGGATGCAGACCAAAGAGAACAATCTTCATAAAAACAGTAGCATTTCCCCCAAGTCCCAGACCTAAAATTCCAAGGGAGGCAGCCAATAAAAAGAAAGTTGTGGTCTGGGAAAAGAAGAGCATTGTTCCACAACCGACGCCTGTGAGAATAAGGGACCCGGTCAAGACTCTTTTTGGTTCAAATCGGTCAGCCAATGGTCCTATTAGAATAGCGCCAAGAGACATGCCAACATACATGATGGATATTGCATACCCGGAAATTGCGCTGTTGGATGGCTGCGTGTAATTTACAAACACGATGGTATTGGTCATATTCGCCTGCATGAGCCCTTGGGTTAAAAAGAGGATGATAACAGGAAGGATAAATGACTTTCTGGCCATAAAAGAGCCAATCAGTATCGGATGTTGGGCTTTCCTTTCGTTTATTACCAGTATCGTCAAAGTGATAAGTGCAAGAACAAATACCATCAGGAATGGAAAGGATGTCCAGCCGAAATTCTGCCCAAAAGATGGAATGCATAACAGCAGACCAAAAAAAGCAACAACAAAAACAGATCCTGCAAGGTCAAAATTCTTTAGTGGCTTGCGGACAAAGACTTCTTTGGGAAGTGTAAAAAAACAGAGGATGGAAAATGCGATGCATATGAACGAGGAGAACCACATGAGTGTTCGCCAATTGCCTCGTGCCAAAATCAATCCGCCAAGGGTTGGTCCAAAGATGACTGCCGCACAGGAGAGCAGCATATAAAGGGAAAATCCTTTGGCAATCTGTTTTGGCGGAAAATCTGTAACGATGAAGGTCATAACAGTAGGCGCAATCGCAGCGCTGCCGATGCCCACTACAAATCTGGCCACAAGCAAAAATAAGAGGGAGGTAGACAGGGCGGTTAGGATGGAACCAAGGGTAAATACCGCCACTCCAAATAAGAGCGTTTTTCTTTTTCCTAATATATCGATCAGTTTGCCCAGAATAGGAGCGCAGGCAGCAGTGGATATGGCCTGTGCCAGAGCTGACCATGTGGTATTGTTGTACGCTAAGTTCATGTCCAGCATAAAGGCGGGGCCAAGCATAGTGGAGAGCCCTCCAACCAGACCCACTAAGATCGTTGCAAGTGCATAAGGAAGAAACCTTTTCAGGTGATTTGAATTTTTTGATTGTTCCATAAATATTCCTCTTTGTTTTAGGTTGCAGATAGTATTTCCTGACTTTATAAAAATATGTGTATTTTTAGCAGTTTGGGACAGACTAAACATAGAGATCATCTCAATATGAAGAAAAGGAGTCATCAATATGTCAATGATCAACAAAGAGATTGGAGCATTTAAAACAAATGCATTTCACAAGAACAATTTTAAAATGGTATCGAAGGAAGACATTTTAGGGAAATGGAGTGTGTTTTTCTTCTATCCGGCAGATTTTACTTTTATATGTCCTACGGAATTGGAGGACCTGGCAGAAAAATACGAAAAGTTTCGAGAGATTGGATGTGAAATCTATTCCGTGTCAACGGATACACATTTTGTCCACAAAGCATGGCATGATGCTTCAGAACGTATCCGCAAGATCAATTATCCTATGTTAGCAGATCCAACCCACTGCATATCCAAAGATTTTGAGGTGCTTATTGAGGCGGATGGTCTGGCAGAGAGAGGTACCTTTATCATCAATCCGGAAGGCAAGATCGTAGGATATGAAGTTGCAGCAGGAAATGTAGGAAGAAATGCGGAGGAATTGCTTCGAAAAGTGCAAGCTTGTCAGTTTGTTCATGCCCACGGAGATCAGGTGTGTCCAGCCAACTGGAAACCAGGCGCTGAGACTTTAAAACCAAGCCTGGACCTGGTAGGACAGTTATAATGGCAGACACAGAGAACCTTTATGATGTAGTAGTCATCGGCGGCGGACCAGCTGGACTGTCTGCCACAATCTATCTTTCCAGAGCAAAATATCGGGTATTAGTGCTGGAGAGAGAACAGTTCGGCGGTCAGATCACAATTACTCACGAAGTGGTAAATTATCCGGGAGTAGGAAAGTGCAGCGGAAAAGACCTGACAGACACCATGTATTCCCAGGCAGAATATTTTGGGGCAGAGTTTTTGATGGCGGAAGCCACTGGACTTAACCTTAAAGACAGTGTAAAGATTGTGCACACAAGCAGAGGCGATTTTTCCTGTCTTGGGGTGCTGTTGGCTACAGGGGCGCAGCCTAAAATGGTTGGATTTAAAGGAGAGATGGAATACAGAGGAAGAGGGGTGGCTTATTGCGCAACCTGTGATGGAGAATTTTTTGCAGGGCAGGAAGTCTTTGTCATAGGGGGTGGGTATGCCGCCGCGGAAGAAAGTATCTTTTTGACCAAATTCGCCAGCCATGTCACGATCTTGATCCGGGGAGAAGATTTCTCCTGTGCAGAGACACTGGCGGAGCAGGCGCGAAACCATAAAAAGATAACTGTACGAACAAATACCGTAGTGGAAGAAGTAGCCGGAGAAAATAGCATACAATATATCCGTTACAAAAATCGTGCAACAGGCAAAACTACAGAATATCGAGCAAAAGAAGGGGAAAGAATCGGCGTCTTTGTGTTTGTGGGTTATGGGCCGGAAACCCACTTGGTAAAAGACCTTGTCCAATTAAACGAACAAGGATATGTTGTCACAGACAAAGCACAAAAAACCAGCGTAGAAGGACTATATGCGGCCGGTGATATTTGTATTAAACCATTAAGACAAGTAGTAACGGCTACAAGCGATGGGGCGCTGGCGGCTACGGAGTTGGAGAAATATGTGGAAAAACTGAAGAGAAAAACAGGGCTGCGTACCAAAGAACCTGTGATCCGAGAGGGGGTATTTGGCGAAAAGCCAGAAAAATTGCCAGCACAAAGTAAAACAGAGAAAGATAGCTTGTTTACACCAGAGATGTGCGCTCAGTTAGAAGTTATTTTTGAAAAGATGGAAAAACCATTGCTGTTAAAACTGTATTTGGACAATCGCCCTGCCTCTATAGAACTGCAGGAATATGCCGAGGTGTTAACGACAATGACGGATAAGTTATCCATGGAGATTGTGGCAGAAGATGCCGTGGAATTCCAGCCATGTGTTAAGCTGTATAAAGATGAGGTGTACACAGGCCTTGCATTCCATGGAGTTCCAGGCGGACACGAATTTACCTCGTTTGTGCTGGGCATGTATAACGCGGCAGGACCAGGGCAGACAATGGATGCCGAGGTCAAAAAGAAAGCTAGTGCCATCGGAAAGCAGGTGGATATTAAGATACTGGTATCTTTGTCCTGCACCATGTGTCCGGACCTGGTTGTAGCAGCACAGCATTTAGCCACAGTCAGCCAGCATATTACAGCTGAAATCTACGACATCCATCATTGTGAAACTTTAAAAAATAAATATAACGTTATGAGTGTTCCCTGTATGGTAATTAATGACGAACACGTATATTTTGGCAAAAAAAACATGCAGCAGATTATGGAACTTATATAGGTTATTTCATAACTTATTTCATCCCCGCATAGATTGTAAAAACAAACTATGCAGGGATTTTTTATGAAAGAGTATATCGAAGAACGAGCAATGGAGATTGCCCAGTATATCATAGACAATAATGCAACTGTGCGACAGGCGGCAAAACAGTTCGGGGTCAGTAAGAGTACAGTGCACAAAGATATCACCGACAGGCTTTCCCAGATTAATCCTGCTCTGGCAGAGGAGGCCAGACTGGTTTTGAATGTGAATAAGTCTGAACGACATATCAGGGGCGGTTTGGCAACGAAGGAAAAGTATATGCACAGCAGATATGTGTAAGTGTAGATGGTCAATGCACATAACTATATACAAAAAAATAATAAAAGAATACAATAAAAAACTTCCAGTATGATGTAACACAAAATACTGGAAGTTTTATTTTTATGTATGAAGCAATGTAACCACATTGCCGTTGGTTTCCACCAAACCTTCGTCTTTCATTTTTTTCAATTCTCGCATCATGGCGCTTCTGTCTACACATAAGTAGTTAGCAAGAGCCAATAAGGAAAACGGCATGGTGAAAGTCTGGGAATTTGTTTTGGCGCTAAGTCCTTTGAAGTAGCTAAGAAGCTTGTTTCTTGTGGTGCGCTGACTTAAAATGTCTACCTTTTCTGTCAGGTTAATTACTTTTCCGGCCATTAGTTCCATCAGGTTCTGGACAACCTGGGTGTGGTGATGGCAGGCGTTTTCGCAGCGTTTTAGAATATGCTTCTTTTCAATAAATAATACGGTGCACGGCTTTTCGCACACAACCATAAAGGCATCGTCGTGGGCGGAAAAGATCAGAGAGGCCCCGAAGATACCGCAGTCCTCGATATATTCTAGAATATCAAGGGTGCCGTCTGCGTTGATTCGATTCAGGGATACGCTGCCCTCAATCAGCAATCCAATCACCTCCGCATCATAGTCATAATTGCAGACTTCTTCTTTTTCTTTAAATGTTTTCTTCTTTATATCAAAGCAAACCAGCATGCGCTCGATTTCTTCGATGGTTGTTCCTGTAAAAAAAGGATTCTTTACAATTTTTTCCAAAAAAACGCCTCCTCTGTGACATATGCAACACTTTTTCGACATAAGAAGATGATATCATACAATCGTCGAGATGAGAAGACAAAAATGGTTTGAGTAATTTTAGGAGGGAAACATGAAAACATTACAGTTGAAAAGGGATTTGTTTTGGGCAGGAGTTTTAGACAAAGATTTAAGAGTATTTGACATTATCATGTATACCGAGTTCGGTACAACATACAACTCATATATATTAAAATGCGGTGACAAAACCGTTTTATTCGAGACAGCAAAGGAAAAATTCTACGATGAATATCGCGAAACTTTAACAGAAACATTAGATATTAAATCTATCGATTACATCGTAGTGAATCATACAGAGCCTGACCATGCAGGCAGCATTGCAAAGATCGTTGAAGAAAATCCAAGTGTAAAGATCATTGCAACACCAACAGCCATTTCATTTTTAAAACACATTGTAAATGGTGACTTCTACAGCATTCCGGTTAAAACAGGGGATGAACTTCAGATTGGAGATAAGACATTAAGATTCTTCGCACTTCCGAATCTTCATTGGCCAGATTCTATGTACACATATGTGGTGGAAGATAAAGTGTTATTTACATGCGATTCTTTTGGTTCCCATTATGCACATGAGGGAATCATTCGCAGTACAGTAACAGACCATGAGGGATATCTCCGTGCAACAAAATATTACTACGATAATATCTTAGGACCTTTCAAACAGCCATATATGGACAAAGGACTGGACGTGGTACGTTCCCTGGATGTTGACATGATCTGTCCGGGGCACGGTCCAGTTCTGGACAGCCAGCTGGAAGAACTGTTTGCTCTTTATGAAGAGTGGGGCAAAGTTCCTTCTAACGAAAAGACAACTGTAGTAGTTCCATATGTAAGCGCATATGGCTATACAGCTGAGTTGGCCGAAAAAGTGGCTGAAGGTGTAAAAGAGGCCGGTGATATCGAAGTGAAGTTATACGATATGGTAACTGCAGATGCGGCAGAAGTAGCAGGAGAACTGGCAGCGGCAGAGGGAATCCTCTTTGGTTCCCCAACAATCTTAGGCGAAGCTTTAAAGCCAATCTGGGATCTGGCAACTGGCATGTATCCACCAATCCACGGCGGCAAGCTTGCAAGTGCATTTGGCAGCTACGGATGGAGTGGCGAGGCAGTTCCTAACCTGGTGGCAACCTTAAAACAGAAAAAACTTCGCACAGTAGACGGCTTCCGTGTTCGTTTTAAACCATCTGAAAAAGAACTGGAAGAAGCAGTAGAATTTGGTTTCCTGTTTGGATTAAAATTGCTGGGCAAAGAAGCGCCTGCAAAGAAAGCAGACAATTCCGGACTGGTGAAATGTCTGGTTTGCGGTGAAGTGTTTGACGCCTCTGTTGATATCTGTCCTGTATGTGGCGTAGGTCCTGCAAACTTCGTGCCTGTAGAAAGCAACGAAACTTCTTTCCGCAAGGAAGAGAAAGAAAAGGTTGTGATCTTAGGCGGCGGAACAGCGGCCCTCAATGCGGCAAAAGCTGTTCGTCAGAGAAATGCATCCGCAGAAATCACAATGATCTCTGAAGAAAAAGAATTGCCATACGACAGACCAATGCTTACAAAAAATATGTTTGGCGCAATCACAAACGGTGCTATCGCCAGCGAAAGCGAAGCATGGTACAAAGAAAACAACATTACTTTGCTGCTTAACAGCAAAGTTGTAAAAATAGATCCAGAGAAAAAAGAAGTGCTCTTAGGAAATGGCGCTTTCTATGGATATGACAAGTGCGTGTACGCCCTTGGTTCCACAAACTTTATCCCACCGATCAAAGGAAAAGAACTTCCACAGGTAGTTTCTATCCGAAGCATCGATGATGTGGAATATGTAAGAAGCCTGTCTGCACATGCGAAAAACGCTGTTGTGATTGGTGGAGGTGTTCTCGGTCTGGAAGCGGCATGGGAACTTCGCAAAGCAAAATTAGACGTTACTGTTCTGGAAGTTGCTCCAGTATTAATGGCTGGAAGAGTAGACAGTGTAGCGGTTAAAATGCTTACAGACATTGCAGCAAAACAGGGTATCGCCATCAAAACAGGCGCTAAGATTGCAGAAATCAGCGGCGAAGGCAAAGTGGAAGCGGTTCTTTTGGAATCCGGCGAAGTATTCCCTGCTGACATAGTGGTTGTATCTGCAGGCGTTCGTGCCAATATCGGCATTGCGAAAGATGCAGGTCTTGAAACAGACAGAGCAGTGATTGTAAATGAAAGAATGGAAACAAACATTCCTGGTATTTACGCAGCAGGCGACTGCGCGCAGTACAATGGTGCAAATATCACAATCTGGCCAGTGGCTTCTGAGATGGGCCGTGTGGCTGGCGCCAATGTAGCTGGTGAAGAAACTGCATATGTTCCAGAAATCAGCGGTATGACATTTGCAGGATTTAAGACAATGCTCTATGCCATCGGAGATGTTGGAACAAAGGCAGATTACACATACAAAACATTGGAAGTAAAAGATGAGAAAAAAGAAACTCTGGAAAGATATTACTTCCACAACAATATTCTTTGCGGCGCAATCCTGATTGGTGACACATCCAGAATGGGTGAGATTACAGAAGGAATCAAGGCAAAGAAGACATTCAAAGAATTATTTTAAAAGATAGTTATCTAGTGCTCCCTAGCACATATGATAAACTCCCAAAATATCACTCAAACCCCAAAAAAATAGTAGGCAGCTCCCTTCTGCCTACTATTTTTTTGTGTGAAAAACTGTTATAATAAAAAATTGTGTGATTTGACATTAGAGAGGTAGAAAATGATCGCATTTTTTAAACGAGAGAAAGTATTGTCCATTGCCCTGATTCTGGCCTTGTGGTCTGCATTCTTGGTGCATCCGGACAAAGAATATTTAGAATATATAGACGTGCGTGTGCTGGCGCTGCTTTTCTGTCTGATGCTGATCGTAAAAGGTTTTCAGGACATGGGCTTGTTTCAGCTGCTGGTGCAAAAGGTATTTGGCTATATCCATGATACCCGCAGGCTGGCACTGATCATGATGCTTGCATGCTTTATTTTAAGTATGCTCATTACCAATGACGTGGCCCTTATCACCTTTGTGCCATTTGCGTTGTTGGCATTAAGACTTTGTCATCAGGAGAAACTGATGATTAGAGTGGTAGTGCTGCAGACTCTGGCGGCAAATTTAGGCAGTATGCTGACACCGATCGGAAGTCCCCAGAACCTGTACCTGTATTCTGTATCCGGAATGGGGATGGGCAGATTCTTGCTGACGATGCTTCCACTTTGGGTGCTGTCTTTGGTTCTTTTAATTGGTGGAACCCTGGTTGTACCAAAAGAAAAGATTGTAGCAACCCTGAGTTTGAAAAAAGCTGCAGAAAAAGCAGAGGAGAGACGAGCGGCATCTGGTTCAGAGTGGGTGTCTAAGCTGGATGGCTTAAACAAGGTACATCTGTATGTGTATTTTGCATTGTTCCTTGTGAATCTGCTGGTAGTGTTCCGAGTGCTTCACTGGATGCCTGCGGCCCTGATTACAGTGGCGGGAGTGGTGATTTTAAAAAAATCATACCTGCTGCGACAGGTAGATTATGCCCTGCTTTTTACATTTGTTGGATTTTTTATTTTTGTTGGCAATGTTGGAAGGATTGACTTTGTCAGCAGATTGATTGAACAGCTTCTTCAGGGAAGAGAGATTCTGATTTCTGCCATTTTTAGCCAGTTTTTAAGCAATGTTCCTGTTTCTATCTTGTTGTCTGGATTTACCGATAACATCGAAGGACTGCTGGTGGGATGTAACGTTGGCGGCCTTGGCACCTTGATCGCTTCCATGGCAAGTTTGATCTCCTACAAATTCTATGCTGTTGAAGCCAGAGCAAATAAGAGAAAGTATATTCGCACTTTTACACTGGCAAATATTGTAATGTTTATAATTTTACTGGTATTTAGCCTGATGGTGTATTAGAATGTGTTAGAGAATTTTTAAAGACAAAGGATAATAATATGTTACGTATATGTACACTTGTTTTGTTCGCGGGATTCATTCCTGCTTTTTCCGCCCGGTGGGCCTTTGCATATTTTGGGCTATCCTGTTTTGAACAGGTAGTATTTCATACAAAAGTCCCATTGGAAGGCACCAACACATCTTTCATTGGCAATTGGGTCAAAAATTGTGTAATCAAGGGCATCATCGTTTCAGTGATTGTTGCGATTGTTGGTTCTTTATTGCTGAACCGCCAGCAGTATCTGATCCTGTGCATGGCTTGCCTGATCCTGTGTTTGCTATACGCGTTGGTGAAATTAGGGATGGTAGGATTTGCAATCAATCTATTCAGAAAAACCAAGATCTATGAGAAGTTTTATGCAGATGGAAGGGATGTAGAGATCACATTTCCAGAAAAAAAGAGAAATCTTTTGCTGTTGTATGTGGAATCCATGGAAACTACATATATATCAAAGGAGCAGGGCGGCAATTATAAGGCGGACCTGATGCCAGAGATTACAGCTTTGGCAGAAGAACATATAAACTTCTCCCATCAGCAGGGATTAGGTGGAGCAAGCGCAATCTCCGGAACTGGATGGACCACAGGGGGATTGGTAGGTTCTACAAGTGGCGTTCCTCTTTGTGTGTCACCTTTTTCCGCGTCTTTTACAGAGAATGCATCCTTTTTGCCAGGGGCTTACAGCCTGGGAGATGTATTGGAAAAGGAAGGATATGAACAGGTATTCTTGTGTGGATCTGAAGCAGTGTTTGGCGGCCGTAAGTTCTATTACGATAAGCATGGGAATTACAAGATCTACGATCTAGGGGAAGCCCGCGCCCAGGGGAAGATTCCAGAAGATTACAGGGAATTCTGGGGATTCGAGGACGAGAAACTTTTTGCCATGGCAAAAGAAGAATTAACCAGATTGTCCCAGACTGGCAAACCATTTAACCTGACAATGCTTACGGTGGATACGCACCACCCATATGGCTATGTGGACAACGATTATCAGAAGGAATATCCGGAACAGCTGTCCAACATTATCCGAGGAGAGTCCAGAAAAGTAGGTGCTTTTATTGACTGGTTAAAAGAACAGCCATTTTATGAAGACACTACGGTTGTCATTGCAGGAGATCATCTGAGCATGGCAGAAGAATACATCAGAAGTACATATGAGCGCCGTTATCACCGCACTACTTTGAATGTGTTTGTCAATGCACAGGCTGAGGCAAAAGCAACAAAGAACAGAAACTTTACAAGTTTTGACATGTATCCAACAATTCTTGCGGCAATGGGAGCAAAGATCGCAGGAAATAGATTAGGATTTGGTGTAAACCTTTTTACAGGGGAAAAAACTGTGCCGGAACAGATCGGTCTGAGAAGATTCGACAGAGAACTGCGCAAACAGTCTTCCTATTTTAAGGAAATAATCAAAGTGGACTAAAAAATTAGAACCGTGACAATTATGAGTTTCATAATTGTGACGGTTCTGTTTTTTAATCTGCTCTTGGAAGTTTCCAACGGAATTTTGCTGCCAGCAGTCGGAGTAAAATGACAAGTCCTGCGGACAGACATACATTCGCAGTTGCATCGATATGATTCCACAGCAAGCTGCACACCACAGCACCGATAATGGATGCGGTGGCATAAAAATGCTTAACGAATATGTATGGGGCTTCTCCGGCTAACACATCTCGGATTACGCCGCCGCCTACACCGGTAACAACGCCCACAAAGATCAGAAGGAAGATCCCGTTGTTTTCAAGATGTGACTGAGCAGTCTGAATACCGATGACAGTAAATACGCCAAGGCCAATGGAGTCCATAACACGGACCAGCCAGGAATCCAGCAAAGCTTTTTCTTTTAATGCCTTGCGCACGATAGGCAAGAAGCATATGATAGATGTGATGATGGAAATAATAACATAGATTGGATGGGAGAATGTCTTTGGCGGAGTAATGCCAAGGATCAGGTCTCGGATGATACCGCCGCCAACGGCAGTAACGCATCCCAAAACCAGAATGCCCAAAAGGTCCATTTTCTTCTTTATTCCAATCAGTGCACCGGAAGCGGCAAAGGCTACGGTGCCAATTATTTCAAATATAAAAAATAATAAATCGTACATTGTCAAAGTCTCTTTTCGTAAAACTCTGCATGAATATAGCATTAGAAAAGAACCGTTGTCAAGCAAGATATGAAAGGTGATAAAAGTGAAGATAATCAAGGTTCCTTACATTGATCAAACTATAAAATGGCCAACTGGATGCGAGAGTGTTTCTGCGGTAATGCTGCTGCAGTATATGGGGATTGATATATCTGTGGATGAGTTTATAGAATATTTGCCAAAGGTGGCTGTCAGCACAGATGAAGAAGGTCGGATTTGCTCTGGAGATCCTAATCAGGTGTTTATCGGAAGTCCGTATGATCCAGACTCTTTTGGCTGCTACGCTCCTGTGATTGTGGATGCCATAAACCGTGTATTTGAAGAAAACAGCAAAAGTGCTGGAATTGTAAATGATTACAAAGCGATAGATGTCACCGATAAGTCCATAGAACAATTGTTGACAGATTATATTGACAATGATCTTCCTGTTGTGTTCTGGCTGACAATAGATTTGAAAGAATCTATCAAAGGCCCATTTTGGAACTTGCTGGGAAGTGAAGACAGATTCATGTGGACATCCAATGAGCATTGCGCTCTTTTAGTGGGGTATGATGAGGAATTGCTGTATTTCAATGACCCTTGGCAGAATCATGGCTGTGTCGGGTATCCTAGAAGTTTGGTGGAACGTCGCCATCAGGAAATGTTTTCTATGGCGGTGGCTGTTGAGCGGGAATGCTGTCAGGTTGAGAAGGACTAAAGACAGAATTGCTATAAAATAAAGAAAAAGAAAAGGTGCGGAAGCCTGTAATACATACAGGCCACTGCACCTTTTTTGCGTTCAAATATGATTTTTGAATGTTTATAAAATCTCTTTTACTGTGAAAATTGGTTTCCATCGAATCTTTAAAACCAGCATTGAGATCAGACAGGAAAGGGCGTCTGCAAATGCCATGGAATAAAGAATGCCAACAACTCCAAAGAAGTGTCCGAAGATAAATGCCAGTGGGATGGACAAAAGGATCTGTCTCATCAGTGACAGGAAAGAGGCGGAAATTGGTTTTCCGATTGCCTGGAAGAACATACCTGTCAGACAGCCGCATGGCATAAGGAAAATAAACAGGTTGTAGATCTTCAGACTCTTTCTTGCAAAGTCCATATACAGATCGGATTCTTGGCCAAAGATTGACAGAATCTGATCTGGGAACACCTGGAACACAAAACATGCGACCGCCATGATAATGATGCCAATCAGAAGGGATCGTTTGTAGCAGAATTTTACACGGTCAAACTGCTGACTGCCGTAGTTGTATCCCAAGATTGGCTGAGCGCCGCCGCCAATACCGATAATGATACTGCTGACAAGATTGTTAAGCTTTGCTGTAATGCCGAAGGCGGCAAGTGGAATATCAGGACCATAAACAGACTTTGCACCATAGGATACCATCAGGTTGTTGATGACAATGATGATCACCACAGCTGCGCCCTGATTGATAAAGCTTGCAAGGCCCAGAGAGCAGAGCGTTTTCATTATTTTAAACTTAGGAAGCAAATAATTCTTTTTTACACGAATT
>JAZQSD010000017.1:0-4257 GCA_045629925.1 Eubacterium sp. | reverse complement strand
TTGTGCAACTTACAGACATCGACCTAACCGATTGGAATACGCGGATGCATCTTATGCTATCCTATCAGCTGTTATAAAAAAGAAAAAGTTCTATCTGAACGAATTTTATCTTCCATCAGATAGAACTTTATTTTTTGTTATGTAAACCTAATCAAATGCCATTAATGTGCCTAACACGCAAATTGCGAATTCCTTTGGAAGATCGCAAGGCGCATTATGTAAACCTGGAAAATAGATTGGTTCCTTTTCGATGCACTTTGCAAACATTTTCGCAGCCGTGGCCATCATTGCACCTTTGCTGCCATCCCCCACTGCTATCAACATCTTATCAGCCAATTCTCTGCTCTTATCCATGTCAGGACGATACTCCACAAAATCATCGTATTCCTTTTGCAGGAAAAGATACAGATTATTCATCTCACGAACACTCTGTTCCTCAGATTTCTCTGGCGCACGCGAATCCTGCTCACCAATGCACTGAATAAATTCAAACATGGCACCATTAAGCTTATTGCGAGCAATGTAATCATGAATGCGCTCAATGAACTTTCTCTTTTCTTCGTCCACATCTGCAAGCAATGTGAAAAAAGCTGGTTCATACAACAATGCTTTCTTTACCCTGTCTGGATACTGCATCAAAAATCGATGGGAAATACTTGCGCCGGCACTAGCCCCAACAAGGATTACTTTTTCAACTTTTAACTCATCCAACAAAGCCTTCAGATCTTGAACCTGACCATTAATTGTATAGTCAGCATCTTTTTCTCCAGCACTTCTAGATGACCCTTTTCTATCATAGCGAATAACCTGATAGTGCTTAGCTAATAGTTCTGCTGCTCCTGCATACAGTTCCGCATCCATAGCCGCACCGTGCACCATCACAAGAGGTTCTCCCTGGCCTTCCACTGTATAATATATATTGGCATCTTCTTTTTCAAAAAACATTTCTGCGTTCTCCTTGTTATAACTTCACCTTAGTTTACTCTCTTTTAAAAGGAGCCGCAACATATCTTTTGCTTAAACATACTCTTTTGCAGCCTCTTCGCCTCTAAGAACACGGAGAGCTCCGTTGGCCATGGCTTCCATTTCAAATTCACCTGGGTAAGCATATATGTCAGCAATGTGAGAACATCTTTCTTTGATCTGTGCCACCAAATCATCATTGTGAACTAAGCCGCCGCTTAACAGGATTCCATCTACCTGCCCACTTAAAACACAGGACATTGCACCAATTTCTTTGCAGATAGAGTAAATCATTGCATTCCATACCAATGTCTCTTCCGGCGCTCCTTCCAGCACTTTTTCATGGACTTTTTTCATGTCAGATGTTCCGAGAAGATCCGCTACACCGCCATTTTTGGTGCAGTATGCGGTCAGTTCCTTCTTGGACATTCCTGTCTCAAAAATATAATCAATCAGATATCCTGTTGGAATCGTACCACATCTTGTCGGTGCGATTGGACCCAATCCTTTTGCAATATCATTGCCGTCTACCATGCGGCCTTTTTTATGGGCTGTAATAGAGATACCACCGCCGATATGGCACACAATGTAGTTGGATTCTTCATACTTTCTGCCATGCTCTCTAGAATGTCTGATAGCAGTCTCTTTCAGATTCAAAGCATGAAGATGACTTTCCCTCTTGATTCCTTTAAGTCCCGTCACTCGTGCCACTGGTTCAAACTCATCTACTTCCGGTGGGTTTACCATATACACTGGGCACTGATATCTGTCACCAAAGATTCTTGCAATCTGTGTACCCAACTGAGCAGGGTGATGCACGCCGTTAATAGCAATCGTAGCATGTTCTAAGCACAGGTCATTTACCTCATATGTGCCGCCTTCCACAGCCTTAACACTGCCGCCACGACCTACGCAGGCTGCAAGTCCTGTCAGATCCACATTGTGCTCTGCGAGCACTTCGTCAATGTTCTTCAGCCTGTATGGAAGCTGACTGGAAATGGTTGGATACTTATTCAATTCTTCCAGTTCATATTCTACTGTATATGCAAACACTTTTTCCTCATTTTCAAAAAGGGCCACTTTTGTAGATGTTGAACCTGGGTTAACTGTCAGTATTTTATATGTACTCATAAAAATTGTCTCTCCGTTATTTGATAATGATTGCTGCAATGGCGCAATCTGCCTGAGCCTGTCTCATTCGATCCTGAAGATGTTCTGGGATTTCATCATACAGAATATCGATACAGTGATTCTCATAATTTCTTTTAAAAAGATCAGGATACAGATCTTCACATATTCCGCAACGGATACAGTATTCAGATAATGTTACTTTCATTTTACATTTCTCCTTTCACATATGCAGCTGCCGCATCACCTGCAAGCAGACCTACAGGCATAGAACCATGTACATTTCCGCCGGCGTTAGATGGCGCATCGCCGTAAAGGCTTCCCACTGCGATATCCCCTGCTGCGAATAAGCCTTCGATTGGCATATTGTTTACGTCCAGTACGTTAGCATTTTCATCGATCATGATACCGCCCATTGTGTCGTATCCACCTGGGAAAATACGATAGCAATAGATGTGTCCGGACTCTTCTCTAACAGGTCTGATATATTTTGGATCTGTATGGAAATCAGCATCATAACCAATCTCTTTTGCATGATTGTATCTTGCAATTGTCTTCTTCAGACCTTCTTCATTGATGTCCATGTATTCGCACACTTCATGAATCGTATCAAAATGGCATACATGTTTGTTGCCTTTTTCAATCATTTCATCAATCTGCTCACGAAGTTTTGTAATCTTAACACCTTTGAAGATAAAGTATACATAGTCATCCTCAACACCCTGTGCAAGATGCTGTGCTGTATCTTCGTCAAAGATAAGATAGAACGCCATGTTTGGATTATTGCGGATTGCTGAAGTTGAAATAGAAGTATGGTTGTTAGCCATTTCTTCATTGATAAAACGTTTCCCCAGTTCGTTTACACGCAGGTAAGGCTGTTCTGTTACAACCTTTGTCTGGTTAGCTGCAAGCCATGGTGTATTTGGACCTACACGAACCCATGGATTTGGAACCTGTGGATCCGCACTCAAAACTACGCGGCCCTGTTTTCCGCCGATTTCCCAAACTGCAAGGTGTCCATCTCCGTCCTGACAGCTGTCTGGGAACAAAACGTTAACCTGATATCCATCTTTGTAAACTTCTTCGTATTTTGTATTGATAACTCCAAGTTCTTTCATAAGTGGAATGTTGCTTGTCATACCGCCGGCAGCAACAATCAGAGCTTTGCACTTGATCTCAATTTCATTGCCTTCCTTATCGTAAGCAATGGCACCAGTCACTTTTCCATTTTCTTCTCTGATGATCTTCTTAATCGGAGTCTGCCAGTAGAACTGAACACCCATTTTTTCTAATTTCAAGCGAAGGCGAAGCATTACCAGTGCAAAAGCATGGCCCTGTCCTCTTCCTTTTAAGAAATAGATATCGCCTACATCAAGCCCGTTTGCATGCCCCATTGTGTAACCACGCTGCTTGCTGTATTCTTCTGGAGGACGCTTAATGCAAGCTTCCACTTCAATGCCACACTCTTCCACAACGATACGTGGAAGTTCAGAAGAGTATTTTAACGCCTTGCTGATAAGCCCCATATTTGCTGTATAATTAGAAAATCTAGAAAAAACTTCAAATGCACTTTTCTGTGCTTCTGGTGTATCCGGTGTAGAGCAGAAACTCATTGGACAGTTAGAAACTGCACCGCCCTGTGCTGGATACTTTTCAAATACTGCAACTTTTAATCCCCCTGCGTGTGCCAATTTGTATGCAGCACCCATTCCGGCAACGCCGCTGCCCATAATGGCAACGTCAACTTCCATTACTTTTTTCATACGCAAACCTACTCCTTTTCATATATAATCATTTACTATACAAAACACTTTTATAAGATAACCATACTCCTGATTGCCTTATTCTACAAATAGTATATAATAATAGAATACTATCTATTTTTTCGATAGTGTTTTGTGTTAATTTTCCTAATTTTACATAGATACACAAAAGATTTCTCAACCCCAAGAGCAGGTGAACAATATGAATTATAACAAGTTAAAATATTTCTACGAAATTGCCAAAATCCAGAATTTATCAAGAGCCTCCGAGCTTCTCTACGTAAGTCAGTCTTCCTTAAGCAAGGCCATCTCTGATTTAGAAAAAGAGTTTGAAACAGAGCTTTTTACCCGCGCTTATCACAAGCTGATTCTCACAGAAGCAGGTAAGGAACTGCAAAAACAG
>JAZQSD010000016.1:0-13486 GCA_045629925.1 Eubacterium sp. | reverse complement strand
GATCAGATTCTGGAAGATACAGGTTATGTACAGGAGCTTGAATTGGAAGAAACAGAGGAAGCCAGAGCAAGAATTGAAAATATCGATGAATTGCTCAGCAAGGCAGCTGGTTTTGATGAAGAGACAGAAAATGGCGGACTGAGCGCCTTTTTGGAAGAGGTTGCTCTGATCGCTGATATTGATGGCCTTGATGAAAATAGTGATTATGTAGTGCTGATGACAATGCACAGTGCTAAGGGGCTGGAGTTTAAGAATGTGTACCTTGCAGGTATGGAAGATGGCCTTTTCCCAAGTTATATGACCATTACTTCAGATGATCCCACAGAGATTGAGGAAGAGAGACGTCTTTGTTATGTGGGAATTACACGTGCCATGGAGCGTTTGACTCTTACCAGTGCCCGCATGCGTATGGTGCGAGGAGAGACTCAGTACAACAGAGTGTCACGATTTGTGAAAGAGATTCCAGAAGAACTCATGCGAGGTGTGATGCCAAAGGAAACGATTAAAGAGATGCCGTCTCAGCAGTCTTATGTAACAGCCAAAAAAGCATTTAGCAGCAATGCTTTCAATCGTTATTCCAGCAGCAGTGCGGCTGCGCCTGGCAAATCCTTCAATACGTCTTCTACAGAGGGCAAAACACTGGAATATCAGGTGGGTGACAGAGTGCGTCACATGAAGTTTGGCGAAGGTTTGGTAAAGCTTATTGTGGCTGGCGGCAGAGACTATGAAGTTACCGTTGATTTTGACACTGCAGGAACCAAGAAAATGTTTGCTTCGTTTGCAAAATTAAAGAAAGTATGATACAATGAGCGTTGAATAATTGGGGCATTTTTGACAAATACTCAATGATATAATGTAATTAACAGATGGATTTATTATACAATATAATCAGTAGGCAAAGGAGCGGAAAGAATGAATAAGATGGACGAATTAATGAACATGGCAAAGATTACAGAATTCTTGAAGAAACAGGAAGAATCCGATAAGAAAAAGAAGATATTGTGGATCCTTGCTATCGTTGGTGTGGTAGCAGCTATTGTAGTGGCAGCACTTTTTATCTACAAATATTTTGCTCCAGATTATGCGGACGATTTTGAAGACGAATTCGAAGACGAGTTTGAAGAAGATTTCTTCGACGATGATGACGAAGACGGATATGAAGCAGACTAATGATTAATCTAGAAGAGGTTGCGTTGTGGCGCAGCCTCTTTTTTGTTGCCAAGAGAAGCCGGGTTAATTATAATGTTTCATAGATAGAAAGAATAATTGGTTTACATAACAAGGAGATATAGATGAAAAAGGGACAGATTGTAGAAGGTGTTGTTGAGAAAGTTGCATTTCCTAATAAGGGAATCATTTCTGTTGAAGATAAAAAAGTGGTTGTGAAGAATGTGATCCCAGGACAGAAATTATCTGTGTTGGTTACAAAGATCCGAAAAGGCAAAGGGGAAGGCCGCGTACTGGAAGTGCTTGAAAAAGCCCCAAACGAATTGGCGACTCCTGACTGTGTGCATTTTGGTAGTTGTGGCGGATGTGTATATCAGAATCTGCCATACGAAGAACAGTTGAAATTAAAAGAGCAGCAGGTGCTTGAATTGATGGAAGCGGTTGTGCCAAATGCTGCGGATATTTTTGAGGGAATCAAGCCAAGTCCAAGACAGTGTGGATATCGCAATAAGATGGAGTACACCTTTGGGGATGAAGTGAAGGATGGCCCATTGTCTGTTGGTATGCATAAGCGCGGAAGCTTTTATGATATTGTGACTGTGGATCAGTGTCAGATTGTGGATGGTGACTACCGTAAGATCTTAGCGGCAACCTTAGAGTTTTTTGCTGATCTTCAGGTTCCATATTTCCACAGAATGCGTCATGAAGGATATCTTCGTCATCTGCTTGTAAGAAAGGCTGTTAAGACAGGTGAGATCCTGATTGATCTTGTTACAACCACACAGCAGATTGAAAGTCCGAAGGCTGGTATCATTGCGGAAGAACAGATGCTGGAAGACTGGAAGCAGATGCTTCTTTCCTTAGAACTGGATGGAAAATTTGCAGGAATCTTGCACACGAAAAACGATAGCGTGGCAGATGCGGTTAAGAACGAAGGCACAGACCTCTTATACGGACAGGATTATATTACAGAAGAATTGTTGGGATTACAGTTTAAGATCTCTGTATTCTCCTTCTTCCAGACCAATTCTCTCGGAGCGGAAGTGCTTTACGAGACAGCTCGCCAGTACATAGGAGATACGCTGGATGAGAAGGCTGACAAGCTTGTTTATGACTTGTACAGCGGAACTGGCACTATCGCGCAGATGTTAGCGCCAGCGGCTAAGAAAGTCATCGGTGTAGAGATTATCGAAGAGGCAGTTGAGGCGGCAAAGGCAAATGCTGCGCTGAACAAGTTGGATAACTGCGAATTTATTGCTGGGGATGTGCTGAAGGTTTTAGATAACATTGAAGAAAAACCAGATTTTATCGTTTTGGATCCACCTCGTGACGGCATCCATCCAAAGGCATTGGAGAAGATCATTCAGTATGGGGTGGACAAGATGATCTACATTTCCTGCAAGCCAACAAGCTTACAGAGAGATCTGGAAGTGCTTCAGGCGAGGGGTTACAAGGCAGAGAGAATCTGCTGCGTAGACATGTTCCCTGCAACGGCCAATGTAGAAACAATCTGTATGTTAAGCCGCATCTAAGGCGAGAAAGGAATTGCTATGGAATATATTGATCTGACAATAAAAAAACAGAAGAACATTGCACTTATTGCCCATGATGGCAAAAAGCAGGAGATGCTTGAGTGGTGTGAAAAGAATAAAGATATTTTGGCATTACACAATCTGTGCGGAACAGGTACAACTGCCAGAATGATTGCGGATAGAGTGGGTCTTCGTGTAAAAGGATACAACAGCGGTCCGTTGGGCGGTGACCAGCAGATTGGAGCAAAGATTGTGGAAGGAAGAGTGGATATGGTGATCTTCTTTTCTGACCCACTGGCTGCACAGCCACACGATCCTGACGTGAAAGCATTGCTTCGAATTGCACAGGTGTATGATATTCCAATCGCAAACAATATCTCTACTGCAGATTTTATTGTGCAGTCAGCGTTGATGAACGAAGAGTATACACACAAAGTGTTTAATTTTGAAAGTATTATTGCGGGAAGAGCAGAAGAGTTGGCAGAAGCAAAATAGACGAGATGGAGAACATAATGAATACAACAATTAAGGAATTATATGCCAGAAAATCAGTGCGAGTTTTTGAGGATAAAGCAATCCCTACGGAAGCGAAAGAGGCTATTTTAAAAGCGGCAGTGATGGCGCCTACAGCGGGTAATCAGCAGCTGTATACAATCTTGGATATCACAGATCAGCAGCTGAAAGAAAAACTAGTTGTGACTTGTGATAATCAGCCTTTTATTGCTGAGGCGAAACTGGTGCTAATCTTTTGTGCCGATTGTCAGAAATGGTATGAAGGATTTTTGACAGCGGGATGCGAACCTAGAAAACCAGGTGTGGGAGATCTGCTTTTGGCTGTTTCAGATGCGAACATTGCAGCGCAAAATGCCGTTGTTGCGGCGGAGAGTCTGGGGATTGGTTCTTGCTACATCGGTGATGTGATGGAGAACTGCGAGCAGCATAGAGAGATGTTAAATCTCCCAGAGTATGTTTTTCCAGCTGCAATGCTGGTGTTCGGTTATCCAACAAAGCAGCAGATGGAGAGAGTAAAGCCAGAACGTGTTGCCATGAAACATGTGGTTCACGAGAATGGATACCGCAGAATGGACGGAGTAGAGTTAAAAGAAATGTTTGATCAGAAGAAAGGCGTTCAGACATACGAAGCATGGATGAAAGCATTCTGTGACAGAAAATTTAACTCTGAGTTTTCTAGAGAGATGACCAGATCAGTGGAGACTTATTTGAAAGAGTTCCTAAAATAGGTATTGAATGAAAGAATGAGAATAAAGAAGCGTTTCTAATTGCAAGTTGAGCAAGTTAGAAACGCTTTTTGTGTGTGGTGATAAAGCTTTACTGCACAGATTCCTGGTGCAGATATTCCAAAATCTTAAAGGAAAAGTGGAGCTTGATCAACTCGTCGCCGTGATTTAATGGATTGCCAGTGATCTTTTTTATTTTCTCAATGCGGTACAGCAGGGTGTTTTTGTGGATGTGCAGGTGGTCTGCGGTCTGCTGGGTGTTCTGAGAAAAATTCAGATACTGATACAAGGTGTTGAAAAAGTCTGTTTTTTTCTCCTCGTCGTAGGCGCGCAGTGTCAAAATGGCCGGATGGCAGAAGTCCAAAAGGTTGTAGTCCTTGCTTTCAGAAATCTCCATCAGGTGGAAGATTGTCATGGATTCGTAGTGGTAAAGACCAGGCTCGTTGTCCATGCGCTGTCCCAACTGAGCTGCTTTCAGGGATTGTTCGTAGTATTTGCGGATTTCCTGAATGTTGGAAAAACAGTTGCTCAAGCCGGCAATCAAGCTGTTGGCTTTCATGTATGCATTTACTTTTGGGTTGTTAAAGCGATGGTTGTCTTCTTCGCTGCACCCGTTAATCAGGAAGATGATAGTGTTCTGATAGATTACGTACAGACTGTTAGGAATCATTGCCTGTAAGTCTGCGATGATCATTTCCTGCTTTGATTCAGAAGTGGCGTTGTATTTGTTGCTGACAGATAATACAAATAATTCGTTTTGCAGTTTGTAACCAAGAGTGGCCATACGTTCTCGACTCTGCTCAATGTTGCCGGAATTGTTATCAAGAAGATCGCCGATAAAGTATGCGTACATTGTGCCTTTGTTCTTCTTGTAGAAGTCTGTTTTCTGCATTTCGATGGAAATGATACGACAGAGACGATGCAGAAGTTCGTAATCGCTTTCTGTAAACATACGATTCTGCTCGTACATCATGATGTGGGCAACTTCAATATCGTGGATTTTAACAGAACCGATCATCATACCACGGTTGTTATGGATTGGATTCTGAAGATAATATGGTCGCTGGCTTTTGCGAACCCGGTCGTCTACTTTGTTTCGGCGGATGAATTCGATGCCTTCCTTTTCAATGTGGCCCAAGGCATTTTCCTTTTCCATCAGTGGGTTGTCGGCTCGTGCGCCGGAAGATACGGCCAAGTATTTGTAGGAGTTGTCGGAAAGGAATAATGGGTTTCCAAGAATGCTGTAGCCAACGTCCAAAATCCCCTGAAGACCTTCGTCGTTAAAAAGGGCATCCAGGAACAGACGCATACCGGTTACAACCTGTTGGTCTTCCAAAAAAATTTCCTGGATTTTGTTATAAACAGAGAATGGATCTGCATTTTTTTCCAGATGCAGAAGTGTCATTGGAGCATTGCTTGTATAAAGACCAAGAATCTCGTACTCAGGGCCGTAGAGCATAAAGTTTGTGCTGTAGTTGAAGGAGATGCCTTTGGGAAGCATATCCACATGTCCGAAGTAGAGAACGTTAGGCAAAAATACACTTTGATCTTTGGTGAGCATTTTGATGCCGGTAAAATCTGTCTTGCTGTTTTCGTTTCGGATATATCGAATGTCCCATTCGTCTAATCGGTCTAAAATGTCCTTTAAATACATAGTTCCTCCTGTATACCGTGGTGCAAAAATAAATTGTGTTGGTATATTGTACAAAAAACCAAAACGATATTTGTGAAAGATTACGAAATATTGTTTCTTGTTCGGTATAAATAATCTCCTGGGAAAAATATTTGTGCGTTTGCACAAATACAATATAAGGGAAGTATACTACAAGAAATCGTGCAAAACAAGGTGAAAAGGTGTAGATATGTGCGGTTGAAGAAAATAAATGCAATTTTTCTCCCTAAAAGGTAACTACAGCAAGAATAAAATATTTGTGCATTTGCACGATGAATTTGAGGGCATTGGTTTTTATAATGAGTACTGTAAGGCAGAACGCATACTGCTCGGTCTTTTATGGTATATAGATCTTCGGTAAAAACCGATGCCCTTCATTGTTTTGGTCTTTTGGCCGAACAGTATGCAATGCTTTGATAATGAATCAGACTTTAGACAGATAAGATGGATGTCTAGAGATGTTATAACGGAGAAGGAGGAATTCTTTAGAATGAAACAGGTAGTGAATCAGACAAAATTAGGACAGTATAACAGAAGTGTTTCTATCATTGGTGTTGGTTGTACACCATTTATGTATACTGTTGACAATCCTGAAACAAACGGTTTAACAGAAGCTGATATGTTCAGCTACGCAGCTCTTTCCGCTATGGAAGATGCAGGTGTTACACCACAGGATGTACAGTATTATTTCCACGGACAGGCTAACCCATTAGCAGGTTCTAACTATTTAACACCACACGTACAGATCGCAAACTCTTTCGGTATGAAAGGTAAAGGTGGTATCCACCACTCTGAAGCTTGCTGTACAGGTTACCTTGCATTAGAGCAGGCTGTAAACGCAGTTGCTTCCGGTAAATACAATTGTGTACTCTCTGGTTGTGTAGAGTTTGGTGACAGTGCATCAGACGACTTCCATCCATATAGCCGTACAAAAATTCCAATGGAAGAGTTCTTAAAAACAACAAAATGGCTCTATGACCGTAACTATGCTAGATCTTTCATGGCTGGTATGGAATTAATCTACGATGGTGCTGCTGAATGGTACAAACGTACTCGTGGTATTACAGATGAACAGATGGATGATACATTAAACCACATGTGCATCACAAACAGAAGAAACGCATCTGTTAACCCACTTGCATTAGAAAGAAAAACATACGAAGAATACGCAAAAGAAGCTGGATACGATGATGTAATGGATTACATGAGATCCCCATACAATCCAAAAATGGGTGACTTCCTTCGTCTTGGCGGTATCGAATTAAAATGTGACGGTGCTGCTGCATTTATCGTATGTGCAACAGATATGGTTGAAGAAATCACAAAAGGCAAATGCACAAAACCAATCGAAGTACTTGGTATCGGTTCTGCTGCTCTTGAAGCAACAAACCCACACTTCGAAGTTCGTGCTACAGAAGAAGCTGTTCGCCAGGTATACGAAGTAACAGGTCTTTCTGGAGATGATCTTGATATCTTCTACGCAAACGACTTCATCATTACTTCTCACCTTATTTCTGCAGAAATCGCTGGATACCTTCCATATGGCGAAGGCTGGAAATATGTATGCGAAGGCCGTACAGCTTACGATGGTGACAAACCAATCAACACAAACGGCGGTAGAACATCCTTTGGTCATGCTCATGCAGCATCAGGTGTAGCTGATATTTATGAATGTGTAAAACAGATGAGAGGCGAAGCTGGCGAAGGTCAGGTTAAGAAATTACCTAAGACAGCAATGCTCAGAGGTTACGGCGGTGCTCAGAACGTAGCAGCTATTCTGTTAAAAACACTTGAGAAATAAGACTAGGAGGTAATCTATCATGGCAATTAAATTAGAGAGAATTGTTAAAACATTTTATGATAATCTTGAAGAAGGCAAAATCACAGGACGTAAATGTCCAGATTGTGGAGCTGTAGAATTCCCACCAGTAGCAGCTTGCAACACATGCGGATGCATGCAGACAGAATGGGTTGAAATCAGCGGTAACGCTGTAATGCACTCTATCGTATTACCAGCAGCTCTTTCCACAAAACCAGATTATGCTGACTTAAAACCATACGCATATGGCGAAGTTGAAATCGAAGAAGGTGCTAGATTAAACGCTGTAGTTCGCGGTATCAACAAGAAAAAACGTAAAGAACTGTTAGACAAACTTCCAGTTCCTGTAAAAGCAGCAATCTACCAGAGAGATGGCTACAAAACAGTAGTATTCGATTTAGTAGAAGAAGCGTAAGAATCAGTTAAAAATATTATTTATATAAACAAAAGGAGATCAAAACAATGGATAGAAAAGAACTTGAAGCAAAAGTACTTGAATGTGTAGCATTCGCTTACAAAAAAGACATCGCTGAATTAAGCGTTGACACAAAAATCAAAGAAGAACTCGGCGGAGCTTCCGTAATCATGGTTGGTCTTGTTTCTCAGATCGAAAACGAACTTGACGTTTTAGTATCTCTTCCAGAAGCAAGCGCTTGTGCAACAATCGGCGAATTAGTTGACAAAGTAGAAGAAGAACTGTAAGAACTATTCTAAATCAACAAACAGGGCGTGCAGAAGTATTTCTACACGCCCAATCATTGTAAAATAATAATTTTTTTGAATATAAGGTCCTATGGAGGATATAGAAATGAACGTATTAGAACAGCTTTATGCAAAAGCAAAATTAAATCCTCAGAAAGTTGCTTTCCCAGAAGCAATGAACGAAAAAATGATGCAGGCTGCTTACGAATGTGGTACAGAAGGATATATCGTACCTGTATTAGTTGGTAATGCAGAAGAAATCAAAGCAGCAGCTATCGAAAGAGGATACGATGTTGATGTTTTCACAATCGTTGATATCGCTGAAGAAACATACAAAAACGAATTAATTGCTAAATACGTAGCAATGCCAGAAACAATGCTGAAAGAAAAAGCACTTGGCCGTCGTATGCAGGATCCACTTTACTATGCAATGGTAATGCAGGCAGTTGAAGAAGCAGATGTAACATTTGCTGGTATCGACTACACAACAGGTGATGTTCTCATGGCTGGCCAGATGATCATCGGTTTAAAACCAGGTCTTAGCACAATCTCCAGTATCGGTCTTTGTGATATTCCAGGTTACGAAGGCAGCGAAGGTTCTCTTCTTGCAATCGGTGACAGTGCAGTATGTACAAATCCAAACCCAGAACAGCTTGCGTCCATCGCAATCGCAGCATGTGATACAGTTGCTGAATTACTTGACTGGGAACCAAGATGTGCTATGGTATCTTACTCTACACAGGGCAGCGGTCAGGGCGAATTAATTGACAAAGTAAAAGAAGCATTAGCAATCGCACAGGAAGCTCGTCCAGATCTTGCTATCGATGGTGAATTCCAGCTTGATGCAGCTATCGTTCCAGCTATCGCTGCTAAGAAAGTTAAGAACGAAAGCAAAGTTGCTGGTAAAGCAAATGTTCTTATTTGGCCAGACTTAAACGTAGGTAACGTTGCAGTTAAGCTGATCCAGACATTCGGCAAAGCTGATTCTTACGGACCAATGCTTCAGGGCTTCAACAAAGTAGTTTGTGACTGCTCTAGAAGTGCTCCTGTATCTGAAATCAAAGGTAATATCATTATCTCTGCAGTTCGTGCAGCAGGTGCAAAAAAATAGTAAGAATATTTGGATTCTAGAATCAAAATATAGCATAGAGGGGGGATTTCATCGAAATTCCCCTTTTGTAAAAAAGGTCTTTTAATAGGAGAAATTAAAATGAAAGCATATAAAATTTTTGCGATCAACCCAGGTTCTACATCTACAAAGATCGCTTTAATCCAGGGTGAAGAAGTTCTTTTCTCTAAGAACGTATCCCATGACGCTAAAAAATTAGCTGAATACGATGGTATTTCTGCTCAGAAACCATACCGTGTAGAAACAATCATGAGCCTTCTTGAAGAAGCAGGCATTACACTTGATGATGTTGATGCATTTGTAGGCCGTGGCGGCGGACTTCTTGCTATGGAAGGCGGTACATACGGAATGAACGATGTAATGCTTGACCATGCTGAAAGAGGTGCAAACGGTATCCAGCATCCAGCACAGTTAGGACCACAGATTGCTAATGAATTTGCAAAACAGTACAATGTTCCAGCATTCGTAGTAAACCCACCAGACGTTGATGAATATCAGGATCTTGCTCGTATGACAGGTATGAAAGGTATTTACAGATCTTGCCACCTTCATGCGTTGAACTTAAAAGAAACAGCAATTCGTCACGCTGATTCCGAAGGTAAAAAATACGAAGAACAGAACTACGTAGTATGCCACATCGGTGGCGGTGTATCCGTATCTGCTCACAGACAGGGCAAAATGGTTGACGGTTTTGATATCGTTGGCGGTGAAGGTCCAATGTCTCCAACAAGATGTGGTGAACTTCCAGTTGGCAACTTCTTAAGATACATCAAAGATAAAGATATGGCTGAAGTAAAAGCTATCTGCACAAGAAGCGGCGGTTTCGTAAGCCACTTCGATTCCTCTGATGCTTTAGAAATCAGCAACCGTGCAGCAGAAGGCGATGAATATGCAGCAATGGTATGGAACACAATGATCTACCAGATCACAAAATGCATCGGTTCCATGGCATCTGTACTTCACGGAAAAGTAGACGGTATCCTCCTTGGCGGTGGTATGGTTTACAACAAAGAACTTGTTGCTAAGATCAAAGAAGCATGTGAATGGATTGCGCCAGTATCTGCTTACCCAGGCGAATTCGAAATGGAAGCTATGGCAGCAGGCGCTAACCGTGTATTAAACGGTGTAGAAGAAGCTAAAACATATACAGGTGTACCAGTTTGGATAGGTTTTGACTTTGTTAAATAAGAATACATCACTCCATTAAATACAAGAGGGCGTGCTTTGTATAAGGCACGCTCTCTTTATATGTTAAAACAAGCAACTTTTTACTCTGGCTTGCAATGAGAGAGAATGGTTTTTATAATATAAGCAAAATGTTTATTATGAAATGGTTAGAAAAGAGGAGAAAAGATAATGGACAGCAAGACAAGAAAGATTGTTGATCATATAAAAGAAGAATTTTCCAAGCAGGGAAGAATTATGCGCCAGTTAAATAAGATGGTGCCAATCAAGGGCGAGCGTCGTGTGATATCATTAGATGATAGAGATATTGATATGGCTTTCTACGCTGCAAAAAGAGAAGGAGCACCTCTTATCGTTGGACTTCACGGCGGTGGCTTTGTATTTGGCGGATCTGCTCTGGATGACGATATGTGGCTGGCAGTAAGTGAAATGCTGGATGTGAATGTGGCATCTTTAGAATATCGCAAATGTCCAGATTATCGATGGCCGGATCCTGTAAATGATGTATATGACTGCTCATGCTATTTGAAAGAACACTTTGGTGAATTTGGTTTTGATCCGAATCATGTTTCTGTAATGGGATGCAGTGCAGGAGCAAATCTTGCAGCAACAGCTTGCATAATGGCAAAACAGAAAGGCGTAGATTTGTTCAATTATCAGCTCTTGATCTATCCATTTTTGGACATGGTGACACCGCCAACAGAAAAAGGAAGTGAAGGATGCTTTGAGCCAGAAGGGTTGATTGCTTTTAATGAGTTGTACACAGAAGAAACTGACAGAACCAATGTTTTGGCATCCCCTGTTCTTGCAACGAGAGAAGAATTGGAAGGTTTGCCAGAGGCAATCATCATTTTTGCGGAGCGAGATGAATTGAAGTACGAAGGAATGAAGTACACACAGATGCTGACAGAAGCAGGTGTCAAAGTTTCTCATACATTGATTGAAGATATGCCACATGCCTTTTTTGAAAATGGCTATATTAAAGATACAAGAGGCAGAAATCTTGACCCGGTAACTTTAAAAGCATGGGAAGATGGCACAATGCTGAAAGCATGTGAAGCAACACTGGCGTTTTTAAAATCTGTTTACAGATAGAGATGTTATGGAATATTAGCAGATAAAATGATTTCCAAAAACAAATATTTCGTGTATAATCAGAAAGATGTGTTTATAAAACTACGTGACACAAAGAAAAGGAGAGAAAAAATGAAGGTCTTAGGTATTTGCGCTGGCCGTATTAACGGTAACACAGAAATCTTAATGAAAGAAGCGTTCAATGCAATCGAATCCAAAATCGAAGGCGTAGAATGCAAAATTGTTAGACTTATGGAAGCAGAAGTTATCAAATGTACAGGTTGTGAAGCTTGTATGATGAATCACTTAAAAGGTAACTTTGATTTCAGATGTATCACTCCAAAGGATGCTGATCATTACTACTTTATCGAACAGCTTATGAGAGAAGCAGATGCGATTATCGTATCTTCTCCAGCTTACAACTTAATGCCAACAGGTCCATTTATCAATTTCCTGAACAAATTACATGCTTCAGGTGATTATCGTGAACTTGTTCATGCAAATCACAAAGTTGGTGCAGCATTCTCCCTCGGCGGAACAGACTGGACAAACTTCACATTAAACGCAACACGTATGGCTTGTATGGAATACGTAGGTTCTTACGATGCAATCGTTGACTCTGTACACTTTGACTTCGTACCAGGCGTTGGTGCTATCGTATTAGAAGACGAAATGCTTTCCCGTATCAGATTACTTGGCGAAAACGTTGCAGAAGCTTTATTAGAAAAAGCAGAAGGCAAAGTTCCAGCTTACAGAGGACCAAAGGGCGTATGTCCAGATTGCCACGGCACAATGCTTGAAGTACGTGAAGATGGTATCTACTGTCCACAGTGCTTAACAAAAGCAAACGTAAGCATCATTGATGGCGAATTAGTAGCTGAATTCACAGAAGAAGAAAAAGCTAAAAACCGTTGGAGCAAATGGGGTCAGGATCTCCATGACAACAACATCAGAAAAGGTCATATGAAAGCTGCTCAGGGTAGAGAAACAATCGTTGAAAAACGTAAAGAATACGCTGATAAAAACTACGCAGTTGTATTACCAGAATTAACAAAATAAGATTTAAAAAGCAGTAAAAAGGCTAGAAAACATCTTGAAAACAGATGCTTTCTAGCCTTTTTGGTGTTATAGGTGTTTGAAATGTTTGGCATAGTGATCAACAAATAGTGGAATCGCTTTATTCTCGTTGTCTTTTCGCCAAAAGGTGCCGCTGTAGAGGATTGGTGCATTGTCCAGAGGAATGCTGACCAAATCGCCAAAGGCGCTGATTGGCGCTGCATCGGAAAGAATTGAAATACCGGCTTTGGACTGTACCATCAGCAGAACACTTTCCACATAATCGTATTCGTCTACAATGTTTGGCTGCATGCCACAGCGGGCACACCAGTCAAAGTAGTAGGCATATTCGTTGGAATTTTTTCGATGGCCGTGGGCAATGAACTTTTCATTCTGAAGTTCAGTGATGGAAACAGACGTGCGGCTTGCCATAGGGTGATCGGTTCTTGCGATAATAGAAAAGTGATGCTCGTCCAAAATGCGATAATCCATTTCGTCAGTAAGCTCATCCATGGAAAACATAGCCCATCCCATGTCTAAAGTCTGGTTGTCCAGTTTTTTAAACATCTCTTTTTTATTAAAACGTTGATATTTTACTTGAATGGCAGGGTACTGCTTCTGAAAACGCTGTGTTATTTCAGGTACTTTTAACCCATGGTCAAAGGCCATGAATCCCAGATTCAGGGAACCGGCAAGGGATTCTTCTTTAGCGACACTGGCGCGGCGTACGCTGTCAAACATTGTTTGCTCGTTGGAGAAGAATGGTTCCAGCTGTTTTTGCAGTTCCTTACCTGCTTCTGTGAGAATCAGCTTGTGATAAGCGCGGGTAAAAAGCTCTGTTTCAAACTCTTTTTCTAAATCAGAGATGGCCTTGCTTAAGGAAGACTGACTTACGTAGAGAAGCTCGGAGGC
>JAZQSD010000015.1:0-5154 GCA_045629925.1 Eubacterium sp. | reverse complement strand
TAATTATAATCTGTTTATTAGCAGGTACGATTTTAACTTGTTTTATAGTAAACTCTACATTTCTCAGCAAGTATTATGTATATGAAAAGAAAAACTTGTTGATCGAAAGTTATATGGAATTAGAAGAGGCCAGAAGAGAGGGGATTCTTTATAATCCGGGCTATGATGCTGAATTTGAGCACATGTGCGTCACGGGAAATCTGTCTATTTTGGTGGTTCGTCCAGACTGGAGACCTTTGCGTGCATCTGTAAATAACACAGCAGGCATACAAATGCTCTTAAATGACATTATTTTTTCCCAGGGAACTGGGCAGACAGAGATCATAGAAAGTCAGGACACCTATATGCTTCAACTTATTAGTGATAGCAGAACAGATGATTCTGATTATTTGGTATTGTGGGGAACTCTAGAAGATGGTAATCTGATTTTAATTCGTACAGCCATGGAAAGTATTCGTGAGAGTTCACAGATTGCCAATCGATTTCTTTTATACGTAGGTGGCTGCGCATTGATCATCAGTATATTGCTCAGCGTGTTTATCAGCCGGCGGATCACAAAGCCGGTGCTTCAAATGACAGAGATTTCTAAAAAAATGGTAGATCTGGATTTTGATGCAAAATATATCAGTTCTAAAGAAAATATGTTGTTTGGACGGAGAGTGGCAGCTGATCCAAGGGATTTGCCAGCAGATGAGCAGAATGAACTGGATCTTTTAGGGGCTCATATGAATCAGCTTTCTGAAACTTTGGAGAAGACGATTTCTGAGTTAAAAAGTGCAAATATTGAATTGATGCAGGACATTGAAAAGAAAGAACAGATCGATCAGATGCGAAAAGAGTTTTTGTCTAATGTGTCTCATGAACTAAAAACTCCGATCGCTCTTATTCAGGGCTATGCAGAAGGTTTGTCAGAAGGTATCATTGAGGATAAAGAAAGCCGTGATTTTTACTGTGAAGTCATAATGGACGAAGCAGAAAAGATGAATGTAATGGTCAAAAAGCTGATTACCCTAAATCAGCTGGAGTTTGGCAATGAGCAAATCGCCATGGAGCGATTCGACATGACAGAGTTGATCACGGGTATTGTCAATAACACAGCGATTCTTTTGCAGCAGAAAGACATTACTGTTGAGATGGACCTTCCAAAACAGTATGTGTGGGCAGATGAGTTTAAGGTAGAAGAGGTAATCACTAACTATCTGAGCAATGCTATCAATCACGCAGAAAATGAGAAAATCATCAGAATCTTCTATGAAGAGAAGGAGGACTGCTTAAGGATTAGTATTTTCAATACCGGAGAGCAGATTCCACAGGAAGATCTGGAAAATATTTGGGATAAATTTTATAAAGTTGACAAGGCAAGAACCAGAGAATATGGAGGCAGTGGCATAGGGTTATCTATTGTAAAAGCTATTATGGATTCTTTCCACCAGAAGTGTGGTGTGATCAATCATGCAAATGGGGTGGAATTCTGGTTTGAACTTAGTCTGTAGTCAACAAGGAGGAACTTATGATTGCTATTATTGATTACGATGCCGGGAATTTAAAAAGTGTAGAAAAGGCATTGCAGCATCTTGGACAGGAATGCATGATTACAGGAAATGCAGATGAGATTTTAAGTGCTGACAAAGTAATTTTGCCAGGAGTAGGATCTTTTGGTGATGCCATGAGCAATATCAGAAGACTAGGACTTGAAGACGTGATTAAAGAAGTAGCTGCAAATGGCACACCTTTTTTAGGAATCTGTCTGGGCTTACAGCTTCTTTTTGAAAGCAGTGACGAGACACCTGGTGTAGAAGGCCTTGGCATTTTAAAAGGAAAGATCGTTCGTATTCCTGATAAGGAAGGTCTTAAGATTCCTCATGTTGGATGGAATTCTCTTCACCTTCAGAATGAAGGAAGATTGTTTGAAGGATTAGGAGAAGATCCTTATGTGTATTTTGTTCATTCCTATTATCTTAAAGCAGAGGATGAAACAATTGTAAAGGCGACAACAGATTACAGTACATGCATTCATGCGTCTGTTGAACAGGGCAACGTGTTTGCCTGTCAGTTCCATCCAGAAAAGAGCAGTACGGTTGGGCTTAAGATCTTAGAAAATTTTGCCAATATCCAGGGAGGTGACTGCTAATGTTTACAAAAAGAATTATTCCTTGTCTGGACGTAAAAGATGGCCGTGTTGTAAAAGGTGTTAACTTTGTAGACCTTAGAGATGCAGGAGATCCTGTGGAAATAGCGGCAGCTTATGATAAAGCGGGCGCAGATGAGTTGGTATTTTTGGATATTACAGCAACTTCTGATGCAAGAAATACGGTGGTTGATATGGTTCGCCGAGTTGCAGAAAAGGTATTCATCCCATTTACTGTTGGTGGAGGAATCAGAACAGTTGATGATTTTAAAGCAATTCTTAGAGAAGGCGCTGACAAAATCTCTGTTAACTCAGCGGCAATCATGAATCCAACGCTGATCTCTGAGGCAGCAGATAAGTTCGGCAGTCAGTGTGTTGTAGTTGCCATTGATGCAAGAAGACGTGAAGATGGATCTGGATGGAACATCTATCGCAGTGGCGGTCGCATTGATACAGGTATTGATGCCATTGAATGGGCTATGAAAGTAGACAAGCTGGGGGCAGGTGAAATCCTTCTTACCAGTATGGACTGTGACGGAACAAAGGCAGGTTATGATATTGAACTTACAAGACTGATTGCAGAAAATGTATCTATTCCGGTAATTGCATCAGGCGGTGCGGGAACAAAAGATCATTTCTATGATGCACTGACAACAGGGAAAGCAGATGCAGCCCTTGCAGCATCTTTGTTCCACTATAAAGAATTAGAGATCATGGATCTGAAAAATTATCTGGCCGAAAAAGGCGTTTCTATGAGGAGATAAAAATGGCAGCTATTTCAAATGATTGGATGGAACCATTAAGCGAGGAGTTTAAAAAGCCATATTATAAAGAACTGTATAAGAAGGTGGCAGAAGAGTACAATGCAACGAAAGTATTTCCGGCACCGGATGATATTTTTACGGCATTTCATCTGACTCCATTAAAGGATGTAAAGGTAGTAATCCTTGGACAGGATCCATATCACAATGATGGACAGGCTCACGGACTGTGTTTTTCTGTAAAACCAGATGTGGATATTCCGCCATCTCTTGTAAATATCTATAAAGAGTTAGAGGAAGATCTTGGCTGCAGCATTCCAAATAATGGCTATCTTGTAAAATGGGCAAAACAGGGCATATTGTTGTTGAATACTGTTTTGACAGTAAGAGCCCATCAGGCCAATTCCCATCGCGGTATTGGATGGGAGAAGTTCACAGATGCAGTGATTGAGGCTGTGAACAAGGAAGATCGTCCAATTGTATTTTTGCTTTGGGGCAAACCAGCCCAGACAAAGAAGGCTATGCTTAACAATCCAAAGCATCTGATTCTTGAGGCGCCGCATCCAAGTCCGCTGTCCGCATATCGTGGATTTTTTGGATGCAAACATTTTAGCAAGGCAAACGACTTTTTGCAGAAGAATGGGTTAGAACCAATCGATTGGCAGATTGAGAATGTGTAATATTGCATGAAAAAGAATATGTTTTAATTGTAAGAAGGTCATGTTTTGTGGCCTTCTTAATTTTTGCAATCTTTCTTGCAGTGAAAGTTCATGTGTGCTACAATATCTTGTGGTTAAAATTTCCATTAACACGAATATCATGTGTTTGGAAGAAAATAATAAGATTTTTGAAGCGGGTTTTTTGCAAATCCGCTTTTTATCGAGCATATAACATTTTAATTTACAAAAATTAATTGCAATAGAAGGGTGAAAGTAATGGCAAAAAAACCAACGTATGATGCTGGCAGTATTTCTGTATTGGAAGGGCTTGAGGCGGTAAGAAAAAGACCGGGTATGTATATCGGTTCTGTTTCTAGAAAAGGTCTTAACCATTTGATCTATGAGATCGTGGACAACTCTGTAGATGAACATTTGGCTGGAGCCTGTGATACCATTCACGTTACATTGGAGGCAGACGGTTCTTGTACAGTAGAAGATAACGGTCGAGGTATTCCTGTAGGAATGCATGAAAAGGGTATTTCTGCGGCGAGACTTGTTTTTACCACACTGCATGCAGGAGGTAAATTCGACGATTCTGCTTACAAGACAAGCGGGGGTCTTCACGGTGTAGGTTCTTCCGTTGTAAACGCGCTTTCTACTTATATGGATGTGCAGATCAGCAGAGAAGGGGAGATTCATCACGATCGATATGAGAGAGGTATTCCAACACTTGATTTAGTGGATGGATTGCTTCCTGTAATCGGAAAGACCAAAAAGACGGGAACAAAGATTAACTTTTTGCCAGACCCAGAGATTTTTGAAAAAACAAAATTTAAAGAAGATGAGGTAAAAAGCCGTCTTCACGAGACTGCTTATCTGAATCCAAATCTTACAATCATATATGACGACCTTCGCGGTGATACTCCTGAGCATATTGAGTATCATGAGGAAGAAGGTATTATCGGATTTGTTAAAGACATCAACAAAAACAACGAGGTGCTCCACGATGTAATTTACTACAAAGGGGAGAGCGATGGCATTACTGTAGAGGCTGCTTTCCAGTACACCAATGAGTTCCATGAGAACATCCTTGGATTCTGTAACAATATTTACAATGCAGAAGGCGGCACGCATATTACTGGTTTTAAGACAACTTTTACAACTGTGATCAACCAGTATGCAAGAGAACTTGGTATCCTTAAGGAAAAGGACAGTAATTTTACCGGTGCTGATGTTCGTAACGGTATGACAGCAGTTGTGTCCATCAAACATCCAGATCCACGTTTTGAAGGTCAGACAAAGACCAAGCTGGACAATCAGGATGCTGCCAAGGTAACACAGAAAGTTACAAACGAAGAGATTGTTCTCTTTTTTGATAAGAATTTAGAAACCTTAAAGTCTGTAATCTCCTGCGCAGAGCGTGCAGCGAAGATTAGAAAGAGCGAAGAGAGAGCAAAGACAAATCTGCTTACAAAGCAGAAGTTTTCTTTCGACTCTAACGGTAAACTGGCTAACTGTGAGAGCAGAGATGCATCCATCTGTGAGATCTTTATCGTAGAGGGTGATTCTGCCGGCGGTTCTGCAAAGACAGCCCGCGATCGTAATT
>JAZQSD010000014.1:0-6330 GCA_045629925.1 Eubacterium sp. | reverse complement strand
ATAGTCTGTCGCCTTTCATGGAGGTTACCTGTTTGTGACCCTGCTCATAGTCCTGGATGGAACGAAAATTTAATCCTGTTAATTCCGATAATTGTCTTCTTGAAAATCCCATTTGTTCTCTCAGTTCTTTTAAGCCCATAGTAGCATCGTCCTTTCTAGATATTAATATGATTATACGTATATTCGCGTATAAAAACAAGGAAAATGGGAAGATTATATTGAATTACAGGACCATTTATGCTAGAATGCATTTAGGCAAAAGAGGTTAGATATCCGTTGGATATACGCACGAAAAACCCACGAGGTGCTGACTCGTGGGTTTTTCTATTCCGTTTTTGGCGAGGCGGCTTAGACCTCAGGCTCGTTGCCACAATGATTTCGATCGAACCATTTGCAAACATAGTAGGCCACTACGCTTGCCGTAAACGAAATCATGAAAGAGGTTAGAACCTCCATTGGTATACACCTCCCTTCCGTGCCGGTATCGGGGGGTGGCAACCAATGTTATGTATCGATATGGCGTGTGAAAACACGCGTTTTATTTAAAAATAGTATACGCAATAATGCGTATTTGGTCAAGGAAGATTTATATAGTAAGAGCAAATTTTCTATACTATTGTACAGACAAGGGAATGCATTTTGTGAACGGATAAATAAAAGGTGTTCATCTATTTTTGTTATAATTTATTTATAAAAAGAATCTCATTTTAGTTATCGCATGTTCTGCCAGGGAGGGACAAACATATGGTGTAAGTGTTTCTTCACCAGTGTAGAAATCACGGTATCAAATTTATAGGTTAGACACTAAAACGTGTTGCAGACCTTATTGATATAATGTAATCAGCAGATAAGCGTCAGCCTAAACGCTTATTTCAGAACGAAAACAAAACCCGAACCCTTTTGAAAAAACATTAGAACCCATTACTGATGGGGATCAGCAAGGAGGACAATATGATTGTAACAAATCAGGGCCAGCAGCAGAGTGTAAAATTCGTAGTTGACACAGACCGTTGCTGTGGATGTAAAAGATGTATCCGTAGATGTATCGAAAATGTTTGGCAGTGGGATGAAGAGAAAAACTGTGCATATCCAAAATATCCAGACGAATGCGTACTTTGTTTCCAGTGCGAGATGGATTGTTTAAATAACGTAATCGACATTCACCCAATCGCTACATTACAGGTAGACCCACTGTATTACAGTGCGGGCCTGATCAGCGAAGATGAACTTGTTAAGAGAGATTAAGGAGGAAGAAAGAATGGCTAACGTAAAAGATTATGGCAAAGTTTATACCTCCGACATTTTAATCATCGGCGGTGGTATGTGCGGTCTTGTTACTGCAATCAAAGCAAAAGAAGAACATCCAGAATTAGATATTCTTGTAGTTGATAAAGGTATTATCGGATGGGCAGGCCAGGCTACAAAGGCTGGTAACGGTATCCGTGCTACTAATAGACATGAACTTGGCGTTCAGAATGCAATGGGCTATCTTGTAAACGCTCATACACCGTTCTTAAATGACCAGGATGCGTTAAGAGAATACTTAGAAGTACATAGAGACAACATTGAATACATGCAGGAATGCGGTGTTAAATTATCTACAAACCCAGACGGTTCTGTAAGTTATTTTGATTTTATTCCAAACGCTCTTGATATGGCAGGCGTTGAAATCAATACATGTGTTTCCTTAAAGAACACAGCACTGAAAAAAGGCATCCGTCTCTTAAGCCGTGTAAACGTATTTGAATTCTTAACAGATGAAACCGGCAGAGTTATCGGTGCCATCGGTTTTGATCTTGACAAAGGTGAATGCCAGATTTTCCACGCAAAAGCAGTTGCTATGGCTACACAGGGCTGCCACTTCAAGAAAATCGGTCTTGAATTCATCGGTTATGGTACAGCAGTAGGTGCAGCATATCGTGTTGGCGCTGAAATGCGTAACGTAGAATTCTCTACACAGGTTGACGTTGTATTTAAGAAAAATAACACACCAATCTACGGTGGTTTCAATATCATTTTCAACAGCAAAGGTGAAAATATCAAAGACAAATACTGTGGTCCAGCACCTCTGATGGAAGTTACACCAGAACTGGTTCTCGGTATGTTAGAAGAAGTTAAGCTTGGAAACACACCAATCTGGTGTGACCTTGAACATCCGGACGAAGTTCGTGCCATCATCGGTGGACAGGGACATCAGAACGAAATGCGTATGCTTCGCGATAAGTTAGAATGGGAAGAACACGTATTTGAAAAAACACAGAGATCCTTCGGCGAAGTTGGTCTTACACCTGAAACAACAATCAAGACAGTTATTCAGGTTGAACCAATGAAAGTTGACATGGAATACAAGACAGGCGTAGAAGGTCTTTGGGCTCCAGGTAAAGTAGCAACACAGGGTTGCGCATACTTTGGATGGACACGTGGTGATGGTCTTGGCAAAGCTTCCACAGCTGGTATGATGTGTGGACCAAGCATTGCGGCTTATGCAGCAGATGCAACACTTCCAGAGATTAATTTAACACAGCTTGAAGAATTAAAACGTAAGATCTATGCTCCAATGAATAGAAAAACAACAAGAAAACCTCGTGAAATCTTCGATATGATCGAAAGATACATCTTCCAGGTTGACAAACTTGTTGCTAAGAACGAACAGACAATCCACGAAGTATTAGCAGACATCGAAGAAATGAAGAAAATCGTGCCAGAACTTACAGCGGACGATCCTCATACACTTGCAAAATGTCTGGAAGCAGCAGATACAATTCTCTGCTTAGAAATGATCTTCCGTGCAGCAGATATGCGTAAAGAAACACGTGGTATCATGTATCCACACTTCCGTACAGACTACCCAGCAACAGACAATGAAAACTGGCTGAAATGGATCAACATTCGCCAGGGTGCTGACGGCGAAATGGAACTCTACACAGAGGATATCCCAATGTGGAAATACCCTGTAAGACCAGAAGGATACAAGATTCCAGAAGGTCAGGTAGAAGAATATTATGTACCAGGCAACGAAGAAGCTCAAAAGTTCATTGCAATCCAGAAAGCAATGGCTGAAATGGGCCACTAAGCAGCATTTGAGAAGGAGGAAATGATCATGGCAAATGTGAATATTAAATTCAATGGCAGAGATTACTCTGTTACAAAAGGAATCACAATCCTTGCAGCATCCCATGAAACTCAGAAGCTGCCACAGGAATTCAGACAGGTACAGATTCCAACATTATATTATTTAAAAGGCGTAAATGACATCGACGAAAGCGGTGTTTGTGTTGTAGAAGTAGATGGAGCATTGGTAAATGCATCCACAACACGTGTAAAAGAAGGTATGGAGATTGCAACAAGAACAGAAGCTTGCGTTGCAGCTAGAAAAGAAGCATTAGCAGCAATTCTTGCACAGCACAACAAAGATTGTATCAACTGCTTCCGTTCCGAAACATGTGAACTTCAGAACTTACTTCACGAATATGGTTTTACAGATGAGCCAGATCTTGCAAAAGAAGATCTTGAAGAAATTGACATGTCTTCTGTAGTTCTTGTTCGTGACAACAACAAATGTATTAAATGTAAACGTTGTATCAACGTTTGTGCGAAGATGCAGGCAGTTTCTGCTATCGCAGCAACAGGAACAGGTTTGGATACATGCATCAAACCAGCTTCCCCAGCAGGTCTTGCAGCAGCAAGCTGTGTAAACTGTGGTCAGTGTGTAGCTGTTTGTCCAGTAGGCGCTTTATATGAAAAAGATGGCACAGCAGCAGTAAAAGAAGCTCTTGCTGATCCAGAAAAATATGTAGTAGTACAGGTTGCCCCAGCAGTTCGTGCAGCACTTGGCGAAACATATGAATTCCCTGTAGGTATCGACGTAGAAGGCCGCATCGCAGCAGCTTGCCGTGAACTTGGCTTTGATAAAGTGTTTGATACAAAATTTGCAGCAGACCTTTGCATCATGGAAGAAACAAAAGAACTTGCAGACAGAATCGCAAATGACGGTGTACTTCCAATGATCACATCCTGCTGTCCAGGTTGGGTAAAATATGCAGAACATTTCTATCCAGATATGTTAGATAATATTTCCACATGCAAATCTCCACAGCAGATGATGGGTGCGGTAATCAAATCTTACTTTGCAGAAAAGAATGGTATTGCAAAAGAAAACATCGTAGTTGTTTCTGTAATGCCATGTACAGCTAAAAAGTTCGAAATCACACGTCCTGAAATGGATGGAGATGTTGATATCGTTATCACAACAAACGAACTGGGCAAGATGTTAAAAGCAGCTGACATCCAGCTTGCAGCTATGCCAAATGAAGCCTTTGATGAACCACTTGGATTTGGTACAGGCGCAGGCGTAATCTTTGGCGCATCCGGCGGTGTTATGGAAGCAGCGCTTCGTACAGCTGGCATTGAAGCAAGAGTGGCAGTAGTATCTGGCCTTGCAAATGCAAACCAGCTTCTTACTAAGATTAAAAATGGTGAAGAAGAATATGATTTCATTGAAATCATGGCATGTCCAGGCGGCTGCGTAAACGGTGGCGGCCAGCCATATCAGACTGCAGCAGTTCAGGTAAATGTAGATGTTACAGCAGAACGTGCCGCAGCACTTCACAGAAACGATGAAGCTGCAGATGTAAGAAAATCTCATGAAAATGAAGCTGTAAAAGCACTTTATGATGAATATCTTGGTGCGGCAGGAAGTGAAAAAGCACACGCTCTTTTACATACAGCATATGCACCACGATAGTCGTTCATAGAAAACATTCATAGATATCAAATTTGATTAATAACTTTTTGTTAATCAGTGATATAGAATAACAATTAAGACCTAAACGAACAAAAAGATTCCCAATTACAAAAGGTGGTTGGGAATCTTTTTTTGCAAATTGACAGCGAGGACAAGCTGGATTATAGTTAATAAGTTAGTGTATAAATGAATATAGAATTGGAACGAAAGAACTTATGAAATCAAGAACTACTGGAGGACACATCCTTGCCCTTGTCACAGTGGCAATCTGGGGTGTTACCTATATATTTACTAAATTATTATTGGAGCATTTTACTCCGACGGAGATACTAATCATTCGTTTTGCAATTAGCGTTGGCACATTATTTATTTTGTCACCGAAGTTGTTAAAGTTAAAAAGCAAGAAAGAAAATATTGTCTTTGCGGCAGCTGGGCTTACCGGCGTGTGTCTGTATTATCTGTTAGAGAATATTGCCCTCAATCACACCATGGTGTCCAATGTAGGTGTTATCCTTGCGGTTGCACCATGTTTTACCGCGCTGATGAATCAGCTTTTCGCAAAAGAGAAAGAACCTTTGCACAAGAGTTTTATCACAGGATTTATCATTGCTATCGTTGGTATTGTGCTGATTAGTTTCAATGGGGCTACAGAGTTCCAGTTAAGTCCTGTGGGAGACATTTTAGCTATCCTTGCGGCATTGTCCTGGGGCGTATATTCTGTACTGTCTAAAACAATCGCAAGCTATGGGTACAATCCGATTCAGTCCACCAGAAGGATCTTGCTCTACGGATTCTTGTTTATTATCATCTGTGGTCTTTTTACCGGATTCGACCCAGCGTGGGGAGCGATGAAAGATCCTCGAATCTTGACAAACTTCCTGTTCCTTGGAGTGCTTGCCGGCGGCGTATGCTTTGTCACATGGAATATGGCTGTGGAACGAATCGGTGCCATTAAGACAAGTGTGTATATTTACCTGAATCCGGTAATCACTGTTGTATCATCTATTTTAATTCTTCATGAAAGATTGACATGGATGTCAGCATTTGGAACAGTGCTCACATTAGTGGGACTGATCATTTCTGAAAACATGTTTGCCATGATCAAAAAGCGAAAATAAAAAATCCATTTTTTGCGTTATGCAGAACGAGGAAGTGAGTGTGAAGTATATGCAGCTGTGGGAAGAAATGATTTATGAGAGACAAGAAGCCAGAGCGGAAGGACTTGCAGAAGGAAGAGCAGAAGGAAGAGCAGAAGGAAATGAAGAAGGCATGGTAAGATATGCAGCATTAACGGAACTATTGCTCGATGAAGGAAATATGGATGCTCTTAAGAGAATTACGAAAGATGTAGCATATAGAGATGAATTGTTAAAGAAGTATAATTTGTAGAATGTTTGATCAGGTCCCCTGTGGGGACCTGATTTTTTTGTGCCGATAGTGCGTTATAAGACCGGTAAATGGGTCTTTTGTTGTGGATAATAGGATGCAGGTGAAGTGATAGTTCTTTTTGAAAATAGGAATACTATAAAAGTAGAAAATTAGGAAAAGAGAATTATTAGAAATGAGTTATGTAAACCAAAAACAGT
>JAZQSD010000013.1:0-4546 GCA_045629925.1 Eubacterium sp. | reverse complement strand
ATCTTTTCTCTTCCTTCAATATCAAAAAGCAGCGTAACGATCATATCCAGCTTATTGCTGTATAGATTCTCTACCAACGCATTAAAACTGTAGTTTCGCAGGTTAATCTTTACCTGCGGATAGTATTCTGCAAAATGGCGCAGCACCTGTGGAAAAAGATCTCCTACGTAAGCCCCGTCCAAAATACCAATATTTAATTCACCGCTGATCCCCTCAAAACTGTTTGCCGCCTTTGCAACAGCCAGATTGTAATCATTGTAGATCTTCTCAAATTCCTCCAGCAAAATTACTGCAGCAGGAGTCAGATTCACAGAGCGATTATTTCGAACAAAAAGCTGCATATTAAGCTCCTGTTCCATGGCAGAAATCTGGCGGCTCAGCGCTGGCTGAGTAATAAACAGCTTATCAGCCGCCTTTGTAAAGTTCAGACATTTGGCCGCCATAATAAAATATTTAATCTGGGTCATATTCATAGGATATAATCTCCTTCCCCGTTTAACGTAGTATCTAATATTGTTTCAACAGATAGAAACAAGGACCGAATTTACGGTCCTTGTCTTTTTCTTTTATTTTAATTTCAATAAAATATTATTTCAAGTATGTATGTGCAGCTTCACACATTGCTTTTACATTTTCTGGTTTTGCATCAGATGGAATATCACAGCCAGTAGCAATGATTACGCCCCAAGGTCCGATATCATCAAGCAGATCTGTCACGTATTTTGTAACTTCTTCAGGTGTGCCATATGTCATAAGTTCACAAGGAACATCTCCAAGGATACATACGTTTGGTCCTAACACACGTCTACATTCTCTAATGTCTGTTTTGGAGTCTAATCCCATAATAAATGTTTTTTCTGGCAATGTAGCAAAACGATCCAATACCAATGTCCAGCTGGAATCTAAGTGGAAGATTGGAATAACGCCCATTTCCACACAAAGATCGTAATATGCCTTGAAGGATGGCCATACAAATTCATCGAACATTGCTGGAGATACTAATTCTGGACCAGTTCTCCATCCGCCGATCCACACGCCAGTAGCTTTTGTGTCAATAATCTGCTGACGGTATGCCTTCAAGTTGTGTTCTAATACCACATCAAAGATTTCATGCATAAGTTCTGGTTCATCCATAAGGTCATCCATAAAGAATGCTTCCAAAGAACGTCCACCACAGAAATATTCAAATGGTGTAATCATAAGGAAATCACAGATACATGGAATGCCTGCTTCATAAAATCTTCCATAAGCTTTTGGAAGTGCTGCAAAATAAGGCTGAAGTCTTTCCCAGTTGTTATCACATTTTTCAGCGATGAATTTTGCCTGCCATGCATCCCAGCCCATCTCTTTAATTGCATAGTAGTCTTCATGCTTCATGTTTTCGCATTCTTTTACCTGCCACATTTCGTCATCCCCAAGGCCTTCTCCTGGATATGCGCATTTAGATAACCACTGTGTACCTAAAAGATATGGGGAAAAGATTACGTTCTGTGTGGAATCAGCATCACAGGCTGTCAGCTCTGCTAAGTTAGCTGTGCATGCTGCATCGTAATCATTAATATAATCTTTCATCAGTACGCCCTGAGCTTTTGCATAGTATCCATTGCCACATGGTGATACAGGGATGCGATCTACTGGTTCGCATCTAATGGCTTTTTTAATTCGCTCAAGATTGTCTTCAAATTTTCCCATTTTTATCCCTCCAAATTGATGGTATTCATTTTTGTTATGGCACTTGCCACACTTATTCTATTACTATAGTTCGAGTATATCTATTGCCTAATACAATGTAAAATGCCATGTTTGGATTTTGCCATGCAATTTGGTTATGGCATTTTTTATATTCGGCCTTTAAAATCCCGTTCTTGCCTGTCTTGCAATCACGTAGTACAATACAAAAAAGGTATGTATCTGTTATTAAGGAGGTCTTTTATGTTTACATCATCTGATAACTTGGCATTAGACAACATTATGAAATCTCGTCGTATCTGCAGAAAATTCACAGATCAAGTTCCTTCCAAAGAAGATGTGGAAGCTGTAGTTTCTGCCGGCAGACTTGCTCCTTATGCGTCTATTTCCTCTGGAGACGTGGATGTATTCAGACATTTTTATGTAATTTTCAAGGATAATCCTCTGTTAGACAAGATTGAGCAGCTGATTAAAGATCAGACCGTTATTGACCTTTCCATTCTTCATGAAGAGATGGCAGAAGATGAATTCTTGAAAACGTATGGTGTGGGACTTGAAAAAATGTGGTCTAACGTTGCTGAAAATGGACTCCCTGTTTTCCCAAATCCTCCATGTCTTATTGTCATTGCTGAATGGCGTGGCGCCCGTCGTGCAGAACGTCAGAGTCTAGCTCACACGATCCAGAACATGTGGTTAAAAGCAACTGCATTAAATCTGGACTTTAACATGATTTCTCCGCTGGAAAGCATGTGGGATAATGAAGACTTCTGTGCACTCTTTGATCTGCCAGCTGGAAAATATGGTTTCCACGGCTGTATTGTAGGCTATCGTGAAGCAGAAAAACTAGTTTCCAAACCTATCTCTGATCAGGTTCACTGGTTATAGTCTGCCGTTTTTAATCTATTATTTCAATTTTAAATTTTACATGACACATTAACAATCCATCCCCTTTTGCAGATCATAAATATCTGCAAAGGGGATTTTTGTATTTACTATTTTTAACACTCTTGCGTTCAGATCAATTCTAGAAACCATTCCTGTCACTTTCACATACTGCCCCTCACAAAAATACACCGCAGTAACTATGTCCCTCTTCTTTATGCTCCGCAGCGTCCAATCAAGCAGCTCTGCCATTTCCTCTGACAACTCCACTTTTGGAACTACCACTTTTTCTTGTGCTCGAAGGGCCGCTTCATATCCCTTTAGCGCCGCAAAAGGCATAAATTGTTTTGCCCGGTCAGCCGGACTCATTTTCGCTCTCATTCTGTTCACCTCTTTTTGTTTTATGTAAACCTATTTTCTTTTCTAGTTTACATAACTCGTTTTCATTCTCCACTTCGATGGCCGCCTACTTGTCGATTTCTCTCCATGGTAGTGGCACCCTCTTCCAAATTCAAACCTTTCACAATGGCATTTTTCCCATAGCGCTTTTTAATCTGTAACATGGCCTTTTGCAAATTATTCTCTCTGTCCAAATCTGCTGGATCCGTAAACAGATTGTACTGTCGATACCCTTCCGGAATTACATTGTTGTAATTAAGATAAAACCTGCGAATGGGTATTCTTGAATTAGCCGTTTTGTCATACAGTTTCTCTACATACTCCATCATTAACCTTGCCGAGCTTGTGGCAAAGGGCAGTTTTATAGTTCCGCGCGAAGGCGGTACCCCTAGCCGATTGGAATATCCCACGTAAATAGAGATGGATTCTGTTACAAGTCCTTTATCCACCAACTCCAAACATAATAAATCTGCCATCTCTTTTACGATCAACCGCCCCTCTTCAAATGTATAATCTCTCATCAAAACTTGTCCGCTAGACAAACTGTTATGGGTTGGTCTGTAATTTTTGATATCAGACATGGTTGTAGACTCTCTTCCCCAGGCATGATCAATCAAAAGCTCTGCATCGATGCCAAACAGCTTGTACAGCAAGTCCTCATTTGCCTGCGCAATTCCTTCCATTGTACGGATTCCAACCCGATCCAATCGATTGGAAATCCCTTTCCCAATCCTCCAAAAATCTGTCAGCGGCCTGTGTTTCCAAAGAGTTGCACAGTAAGACTCCTCCGTCAATTCACCGATGCGTTCTATTGATTTCTTTGCCGTAATATCCAGTGCCACCTTAGCCAGATATAAGTTCGTACCCACTCCACACGCAGATGCAATTCCTGTCGTATCAAGCACATCCTGCATAATCTTAATTCCCAGCTCTTTTGCTGTCATGTCGTACATCATCAGATAGTCTGTCACATCCATAAACACTTCATCTATGCTGTACACATGGATATCTTCTTTTGCAATATATTTCAGATAAATCCCATAAATTTCTGCAGACACCTCTATATAATGCTGCATTCTAGGCGGTGCCATAATATACTGGATATTTGGAGGAATTTCAAACACCCTGCATCGTCCAGGTACTCCCAACGCCTTCATTGCCGGGCTTACCGCTAAACAGATTGTTTTGTCCGTTCTTTCCGGATCTGCAACCACCAGGTTCACTTTAAACGGATCTAATCCTCGATCCACACATTCCACAGAGGCATAAAAACTTTTCAAGTCGATGCAGATGTACTGTTTTTGGTTTACATAACTCATTTCTAATAATTCTCTTTTCCTAATTTTCTACTTTTATAGTATTCCTATTTTCAAAAAGAACTATCACTTCACCTGCATCCTATTATCCACAACACAAGACCCATTTACCGGTCTTATAACGCACTATCGGCACAAAAAAATCAGGCCCCCTGAGGGGACCTGATTAAACATTCTACAAATTAACTTCATCTACGTTATAAGTATACTCCATTAAGTGCAATAATTGAAGAAGTTCTTTGCTGACTTCGTCATCATTT
>JAZQSD010000012.1:0-12893 GCA_045629925.1 Eubacterium sp. | reverse complement strand
TTCGAAAAGTTCCATCGTGCCTCGGATTTCCTGAAGGTCGATGCGAAGGCCGCGAAGTTTTACCTGGTGATCGTTTCTGCCAAAGAGAACTACCTCTCCAGATTCTGTCCAGGCCGCTTCATCACCGGTATCGTACATTTTCTCCTTCCACTCGAAAGGATTCTCTACGAAACGTTCCTTTGTCTGTTCTTCATCTCTATAATAACCAGCCGCAAGACAAGTACCGCTTAAGTACAAGGTTCCCCTTGCACCAATCGGCAGCGGCTTTCTCTTTTCATTTAACACATACATTCTGCAGTTTGACATCGGCGCGCCGATGGTAATCTGACCGCAGTGATTCATTCGCTTCATGCTGACACCTACAGTGGCCTCAGACGGGCCATACTGATTATAGATATCTGCATTGGAGCAATCTTCGATCTCGCTTACAAGGGCAGCCGGGAACGGTTCGCCACCGCAGATAATCGTCTGCATATCGCGAATCGCCTGACAAAATGTCTGGTTTGTCATCCATGCTTTTAATCTGGATGGCGTCAGCGACAAGAATCCTACCCCGTATCCTTTGATCAGAGCAGCTATCTCTTTCCCATCCTGCAGTTGCTCTTCTTTTGCCAGGACAATTGTTCTGCCGTTGAGCAGTGCAGCCGCACTCTCAATAATAAAGGCATCAAAACCAACATTACATACAGAAAGCACCGCTCTGTTGCCATAGTATGGCTCCATTGCCGCAGCAAAGTTCACAAGGCCTTTCTGCGTTACTTCTACCCCTTTTGGTTTTCCTGTTGTTCCTGATGTGTACACCAAATAAGCCAAAAGGCTCTCAGCACGTTCAGCTTGTTTCTCTAATATATCTACACTGCAGTTGTCCGGTCTTTCTACACTTCTGCAGTTTTCTACGTCATAAACTGGAATCTTTACTTCCAGGCCAATGCCATCGATTAAGCTCTGTTTTGTCACCAATACAGAAGCCTGGCTTTCTAACAGGATCTCCTGCATTCTCTTTTTCGGAAGCTGTGCAGAAATCAGCACCCATGGGCAGCCCGCCAGCATTGCTGCACACATAGCCAGCGGCACGCCATACTCTCTCTCAAGTAAAATGGCTACTACTGGTTTTTCCTGACCAAAACAGCATTCCATGTCTGCTGCCATGGCAAATGCCTGACGATACAGTTCTTGATAGGTGTATTTTTTGCCATCACAGATTACGGCCGCCTTATTTGGATATTGTTCTGCAACTCTTCTCAGAACATTTCTCAGCGTATCCTGTGCCACATATTTTTCTGTAGCATTAAAAGTATAAAGGACTTTTTCTTTTTCTGCCTGTGGCAACAGATCCAGCTCATTCACCGGCTTGTTTGGAAGTGTCAGCATCTCATCTAAGATCTGAACCAACGCCTCGTGCAGTTTCTTGATCTCGTCTTCTGAGAACAACTGCAGCTGGAAATCATAATCCACCTGATAGTGGCGCTCATCCACACGGTTGTGAAGGTGGATGCACAACTGTTCTGCCTGATATCCGCTGTAATACCAGTTACCGCCAAAACGGATGCGAGCATGGTGGTTGGATAACATACGTGTATCTTCATAGGACAGAGCAATATCAAACATACGCTCCTGCTGATTGCCCAGTTCCTGATTAATTCTTTGAAGTTCATGCATTGGAAGACGCTGATGGCGGAGAAGGTCAAACCACTGTTCTGCCACACTTTCATTCAGCTGCATAATAGTAAGTTCTGGATCAAACTTACAGATAAACGGCAAGGTGCTGACAAACATACCTGTTGTCTGTCTTTCCTGCATATTTACTCGGTTAAACACCGGAACACCGATAGAGAAGCAGGACAAATTGTGACTTCGGTTCAGATAAGCAGCCAATGCCATGTAGTAAACAGAGAATGGAGACACTCTGTTTTCCATACAGAAATGATAGATCTTGTGATTCAAAGATTCTGTAAATCCATAGGAAGCGCGCATGCCAAAGAGACTGGAAACCACACCTTTTTCCTGTTTGATGTAGGCAGGATCCCAATCCATGGACAGTTTCTCTCTCCAGAACTTGTCATCCTGACTTCTCTGGAAAGATTCTAAATATTTATTTTCATTTTCAATATGCTGTATGTAAGACGGCTGTGGTTCTAAAACAGCCTGGGCATCATCCAGCAATGCCATGTAATGAGAGGCAATGCGGTTGCACAGCTGCATCTGGGTCCAGCCATCAGAAATAATGTGATGCGTGCGTACTAAAACGCCGCCCTCAAACTCACCAAGTCGGAACATGGAGAATTGACACAGGGAATCTGAGCATACGGAAATAGGCTCTCGCGCCGCCATCTCCTGCCACTTTTCAAAAGCAGCTCTGCCAGACAGTGTGAAATCGTAGATCTCAAACTGCTGCTGACAATATGGAACATAAGACTGCATCGGAACCTTATCCTGAACCTGTACTTTCAAACGCAGAGAATCATCCGCTTCAAGCACCTGGTTCAAAACCTGGGACAGCAGGGCAAAATCAAGTTTTCCCGATATCTCGATAGTGCAGCTGATTGCATTCATGGCTGTACCCGGATAACGTTGTTCCAGATCCCAAATATTCAATTGGCTCTTAGATAAATTGAACCAAATATTTGTCTCCATTTTCCTCTTCCTAAAAATAAGTATAGTTCATTTTATTCTACCACATTTGGATATAAACAGCCACAAAAAAATCTCCCAGCACAACATATTGGAAAGTAAAAAGTCATTTTTAGTTTCCAAATCATCATACCAAGAGATTTATTCATTCTTTTTTCAATTTTTACTAGCAGATTGCACCGCAAATGCAGGCTAAAATAACAACAATGATCACCGGCATGATCACCGATGTCACAAAAATATCCTTGTAAGACTGCTTGTGTGTGCAGTGTGATACAGTCAAGATTGTGATTACCGCTCCATTGTGTGGAAGCTTATCCAATGCACCAGCTGCAAGGGACGCAATGCGGTGTAAGATTTCAGGGCTTACGCCCAAAGCATCTCCCATCGCCATGTAATGATCAGCAAAAGCAGACAATGCGATAGAAACCCCGCCAGAGGCAGATCCTGTCGCTCCGGAAAGCACACCAGCCGAAAGTGTTTCGGACAACAGCAGTGAAACCGGTGTGGATGCGCTGCCAACCAAAAGCGCTGTCAACAACACAAAACCTGGCACAATCTTGATCACTGAGCCGAAACCTACTGCACAGGCAGTGTTCATCATGGCCACCACAGATCCTTTCGCTCCTTCTGTCAGGGCCGCAGGAAGCATTTTTACTTTCCGAATATTAAACAGGAAGCAGACAATGATACCAAGGATCAAGGAAAGCACAATATTAAATTTCAAAACATTCAATGTAACAAATACAACAATCAGAGGCACCAAGCCAGAGAGCCAATGCCAGGACGGAAGCACCTCATCCTCTTTCGCGTAAGATACAAACTGAGGATCTTCCTCAAAGCACAAACCTTTTGCTTTCGCCTTCTTTGCCTGTCTGTCAAGGTACAGATACCCTGGCACACCCATGCAGATTGCTGCTACAATACCCAGCACAGGTGCCGCGGTTGCAGTTGTCCCGAAGAACTCCATAGGAATCAGGTTCTGAATCTGCGGTGTTCCCGGTATCGCTGTCATAGTGATTCCAAGACTTCCGAATACAATGATTCCCGGAAGCAATGTGCGTGGAAGATTCGCCGCCTTAAAGATGGCGTATCCCATCGGATACATGATAAACACTACTACAAACAGGGAGACTCCCCCATAAGTCAGTGCAAGACATGGGATCAACACTGCCAACACTACAAAACGAGGCCCGATTACACGAACAATGATATTGGCAAGAGACTGGGCTGCTCCTGTCATATCCATGACCTTTCCGAAGATTGCACCCAAAAGAAACGTCGGGAACCAAGAGATAAAATACTGCCCCGCCCCTTGCATGTAATCCACAGTATAGGCACTGAGTAATGTCCGACCTTCCCCAAGTCCTCCTACAGAGAACAAAACGACAACAAAGGCACACAGAGGTGCCACCCAGATAATAGAGTGTCCTTTGTATGCCAATATGATCATAAGTATCAGGCCGGCTAAAATTCCAATCAACGATACTATTTCCATTTATTTACCCTTTTTCTTTCTACTTTGTGTATCTTTCCATCAAGCGTTTGAAGCCAGGAAGACTTCCTTCCGCCACTTTTGCAGGTACACAATATGAGATTCGAACCCAGCCTGGACCGTAAAATGCGGTACCCGGAGCCATCAGGATCTTTTCTTCCTTTGCTACTTCACAGAAATGCGCATCGTCATCCTCCAGCGCTTTTACAAAAAGATAGAAGGCACCGTCTGGACGGATGCATGTATATCCCATCTCAGTCAAACCATTGTAGAGAATATTTCTTGTCTCTTCATAAATGCTGATATCTACAGAGGCATCAACGCATTTCAGCAGCATCTTCTGCTGAAGGGATGGTGCATTAACATATCCGAGATATCGCATGGATGCAGTAAGGCCTGCCAGCAGATCGTGATAATCTGCCACACATGGTTCCATGGCAATATACCCGATACGTTCACCAGGAATGGATAACGCTTTGCTGTATGAATAAACTACAATGGTGTTTTTATAATAATGTGTCAGGTAAGGCACTTCGATTCCGTAAGCTAGTTTGCGGTATGGTTCATCGGATACAAGGTAGATTGGATGACCGTATTCTTTCTGTTTTTCTTCCAGAATGTCACAGATCATTCTCAAAGACTCTGGTGTGTAAACTGCGCCTGTTGGATTGTTCGGTGTGTTAATAAGGACAAATTTTGTCTTTTCACTTAACGCCGCACGGAATGTAACAGGGTCTGGCTGTAATGTCTCCATGTCACAGAGCGCAGGAACAAGTTCACCGTACATTGTCTGCACATAACTCTTGTATTCCCAGAAATATGGAGCAAAAGTAACAACTTCATCCCCAGCATCAAGGATTGTATTGCAGATCATAACCAGCGCAGAAGCAGCACCGTTTGTCATGATGATACTCTGTTCATCATATGTAGTGCCATATTTTTCATTCAGATGAGCTGCCACATGAGCGCGCACTTCAGGATGCCCCACATTGGCTGGATAGCCGTGAAGTTTCAGCGCTGGTTCTGTGTCCAACACTTCCTTCATCGCTTCATTTACAATAGCAGGCGGCTCTACGCTTGGATTGCCAATACTAAAGTTAAATATATTTTCCTGGCCATAGATTGCTGCCAGCTTTTTACCTTCTTCAAAAATATCTCGAATACAAATCGAGGATTCCAAAGATTCTCTCAATCTTTTAGAAATCATATACTATACCCTCCGGCCTTTTGTTTAGCGCTTTAAAGCGCAACACTTTAACTCATTATATCTTAGCACCTTTGTCAAAAAAAGCAAGCAAAACTTTTTCATATATTGCTTTGCTATCTCATAAAAAACAGGGAAGCGACAACGTCGCTTCCCATTCATTTATTACTTTCTTCACTGACAAAACACCATTCTGTTATTTCAGAAATCTCTTAGCCAAGCACTTTCTGTGCGGCAGATTTCAATTTGTCAACAAATGATTCCTCTTCGTTCAAAGAGATTTCTCCATCAACATCAAAATCTTCAAAATCTTCTGCTGGCTCTTCGTTGTTTTTCTTAACAAAATGATTGTATGCTTTATAACCAACGTAAGCGAGAACGCCTAACACGATAACTGTTCTGACAAATTTCTTATACATACTCTTTCTCCCTGTTCTTTTGATTAATCAAAAACTCTTCGTACTGTAATGATTGTTCGGTAATTATATCTGCCGTACTTAACGCCGCCCTTTGGATATGGCTTGGAGTTGGACGCATGAATAATCATACCGTTGCCTGCGTAGATACCAACATGTCCGCTGTAGCAAACAATGTCACCTGGTTTAATATCTGACACAGATACTCCTCTTCCGGCACGTCTCTGCTCTGTGGAAGTACGTGGTAAAGTTACACCAAAATGCTTATATACCTGCTGTACGAAACCGGAACAGTCAACACCTTTTGACAAGCTTGTTCCGCCCCATACATACTTCAATCCTTCAAACTGCGCTGCATAATCTACAACAGCCTGTCCATTTCTGGAACTGGAGGAAACTTCTGTCTTGCCGCCACCGCCGCCAGAATTAGAAGAACCGCTGTTGCTTGATCCAGAGGAACCTGAGGAGCCACCGGAACCAACAGATGGTCTGTTGTTCTGCTGTTGCTGCGCAATGATTCTGTTCTGTTCTTCAATGGTATCTCTATAACGGTTCGCCAATGCTTTCGCATCTGCAAGCTGGCTTTCGAAATTGTCCATAGAAGCTTTCTTCTTATTGATAGCACGTTCAAGTTCCGCCTGCTGTTCTTCGTAAGAGATCTTGATCTCTTCCAATTCAGCTTCGTCTTCTTCTACCTGTGCAATCAGGTTCTCAACTTCTAAAACTGTCTGCTTATACTCTTCTAATAAGTTTCTATCGTATGTATATACTTCGTTAAAGTATGTCACACGGTTGATCATGTCTGTAAAACTATCTGCTTCGATCAGTGCCTGAATAATGGAGATATTACCATTCTCATACATGTAGACAATTCTCTTCTTCATTGCCTGATACTGAGAAGCCTGCTCTTCCTGAGCCTGTTTCAAATCTTCCTGAGCCTGCTTTAATTCCGCCTGCTTTGCTGCGATCTCGTCTTCAATAACATCTATATCAACCAGTAATTGTACCAATTCTGAATCCAGTGCATCAATCTCGCGCTGAAGTTCTGCCTGCTGATTCTCAATCTGAGTAATCTGCTGTTTTGCATTGTTCAGCCCCTGCTGAGCCTGCTGCAGCTTGCTGGCGCTAGCCACCTGTGTACAACCCAATAACATCGTAACTACGAGAACAAGTGCTAATAATCTTTTCTTCATAGTACCCTCCTTCTTTATCGGTGAAATTATAACATCACGACTTGTCTTTTTCAACCCTTGTGACTTCGTTTTTAGAAATAATTCATTAAATAACGTAATACTTTTGTAATTATTTTATGTCAACTCGGCATCCGTTTGGCAACAAAAAAGAGGAACAGCTCTAGAAAGCACCATTCCTCCTTAACAACTATAGAATTTCTTTCAGAAGCAAAAGCACACTTCCTGGCTTTAACGGTTCCTCCAACGCTGGATTGTTCTGACGGATAGTCTCACATGTGGTGTGGTTTCTCTTTGCAATGGACCAGAGTGAATCCCCTTCTTTTACGCGGATTCCCGTCATTCCTGGCAATTCTAGCAACTCTTCCATCTTTAGCGGTTCTTCTTTTACCTCTGAGAAAACATCCACTCGCACCGGCGAAAATACGATCACGTGAAAATCTAGCAGTGCCTGAATTTCCAGCAAACTACTGTTTTTCATCATCACAGAGAGCATGCTTATCTCTGGACTTAATTCATATCTACACCCCATTTCAATTCCAGGTGCATCTATACAATACTGAAAAGGCAACATTCCTTCCGCAGCTTCCACAGGTATTGCGTCATCCTGGGTCAGATAAAGTACCCGCACCTTCACAACCCCCTCTACCTGGATTCCGTTCTTCACCACTTCTTGATGATCTACCTGGATGTCGCCTCCACAGCTTAATATTTGCAGGATTTCCTTTTGTCCCAGGGGAATCTGCAGCAAGTCGTTGAGTTTGCATCTGCAATCATTTTTCATCAACAATTTTTCCAGACAGACCGGATGGCAGACAGGCGCAACCTTTTTCTTTAAGGAATAGAGATCCCGAATTATATCCCTGCTGCTTTCCCGATACATGCGGTACTCACATTTGATTGCTCCGTCAATGACAAACACTCTGTTTTCTCCTTCCAGATCTTCCTGCACCTGAAAATTCCAATCTGCATCTGTTGTTTTTGCATAACAGATTTCCTCGGCCTCCGCCTGATCAACCGGCATATGACAAAGGATCGGAATGCGGTTTTCGTACCATTCCAGCCGAATCCCCGGTTCGCCCTGATACAGACAAAACACCGTTAATTCCCCTTTGATCTGAATGTTCCCCTGCACACAGTTACAGCTAACACTTTCCAGCCTTATATCTTTCCAAACCACAGATTGAACATTTAATTTGTTGGCTGGCAATTCCAGTTCTTCGTGAACTCTGCACTGGTCTTTGCCCCAGGCGGCAAGGTCCAGATATTCCACCCTCTGTCTCTGAATCTCCAGGTCTTGTTCTTCCATGCATTCACAGGGCAATTCAATTGTTGGGAATTCAAGGATGGTCACCTGAAGCTGAAGCAGCCCTCTTATAGACAGTTTTCTTGAGTTGGTAATATGTATACTCAAATCTTCCAGCACACAAGACACAGAGGCTGTGTCAAATTCTTCTGCCTCATCCACCATCAACGTTTCCTGAAACCCCACCGTTCCGGAAAGACTGCAAAACCCCAAACTATTTTGCTCTGCCTGGTACAGCACATCAAATCTCACCGTACCTTTCACAGATACGCGCCCCTTTGAAACTCTCACATCATCTGCCACAACCGTTCCCTTTGTGGTGATAATCCCTGAAACGTCCGGCTTATAATCCGGCAAGTTATAGTCTTCATCAAAGGTAACCTGCATCTGAGCCTTTCCCTTTTGCTCTTCTTGATGTATCGAACATGTACGAAACTTCATAATACCTCCCACCAGCCTTTATTCAAAAACCACATTTTTGTCAATGGCCTCTGTCTTGACAACGATATACGGATAGCTTATCTGTCCTATCGGCTCCGCCTGGGGACCAATCAGCACTGCATCAAAATACACTGCATTTTCTGCCAAAAACAGTTCTTCCACCTGTATGCTGTAACCAGATGTATCCTGCATTCCATACCCCCTGGCTATATATAAATATCCATCACAGGTATAGGTTAACTTGAACTCTCCCGCCTTCTGTTCCTGGATATCTGCCAAAAACTCTTCCGGCACTTCTTCATCTTCAAGCACTGTGTAATCAAGATCTCTTACCTTCGCCATATTATTCTTCTCAAATCCGCAGGACACCAGTCCCATTACAAGCAGGCAAAGACTGACCAGCACCAAAAACCTTCTTTTCGCCATCTCTACTCTCAGACCTTTTTTTATACTTTATTCTTTCCCAAGGAAAAATATGTTCTTTTTGCCAAAAACATGGTATACTCTATGGAGCATTTTTAATGCTTCACTTTACAACATTTGGAAAGGATTTCCTTAACATTATGATAAGAACAATTTTAAGTGTCCTCTGGGCTGTATTTTTCCTGATCGTATGGATTCCAGTCCTGGGCATCGAATGGCTCATCGGCAAAAAGAACAAAGAGCTTATGGACCACAGCAGCTTACATATCGTCCAGTGGGCGTTAAACCGCATCAACATCATCTGCGGCATTAAGCTTACTGTTTTAGGCAAAGAAAATCTGCCAACAGATCAGGCCGTATTGTATGTAGGAAACCACCGAAGCTACTTCGACATCATCTTATCCTACACATTAATGCCAAACCTGACAGGTTTTATCTCCAAAGACAATTTAGAAAAGGTTCCTCTTTTGAGCACTTGGATGAAACGACTTTACTGTCTCTTCCTTGACAGAGATGATATGAAAAAAAGTTTAAAGACAATCCAAAAGGCCGGGGAACAGATTAAGAACGGCATCTCCATGGTAATCTTCCCTGAAGGAACCAGAAACAAAGGGGAAGAAGGCTCCCTGCTCCCATTCAAAGAAGGATCTCTTAGAATGGCAGACAAAACAGGCTGCCCAATCATCCCAATGGCCATCTCCAATACCGGTGCCATCGTAAAGAAGGGCAAGGCAAGACCAACACATGTTGTCATCGAATTTGGAAAACCAATCTATCCAAAAGAATTAGAAAAAGAACAGAGAAAAGCTCTGGGCGCAATGACCCAGAACATTATTGGCGAGATGTTAAAAGAACACCAGGCAACTTATTACAAGAAATAAAGAAAAGCAGATTGCATGTAGATTGCAATCTGCTTTTTTATTTAACCTATTTTAAAAACCTGTTCCCGCATCTTCTGTTGGTGTGAAAATAGATTCTGCCTGTTCTTTTGTAAGTTCCACACCGAAAACTTCCTTGTAGTACTTGATAGTTTCTTCTGTGATATCCACATCCGCAAACACTTCAGGATAGGTTGTCTTCGCCATCCAAAGTAACGTTACCGGTGTGTCTGCGCCTGGAGTATAGCTTCTGTACATGCCAAGCGGCATCTTGTACACACGCCCATCTTTCACTGCGTCCACAACGCTCCAGTCATAGTTGCCTACTGTGTTATTTGCCAGATCTTCCGGCATTGCAGAAGTAAAATTAGTAATGAAGATCACAGATGGATTCCAAGTGTAGATCTGTTCCATATTCACTGCCACTGCATTGTCTGTAGTAAGCTCTTCTGCCACATTTGCAGCTCCGGCAGCATCCGCCCACCACTGGCCAAAAAATTTGCCACCTGATGTTTCAATGCTTGTATCGCTGTATTTGTACAGGAAAAATGCCTGTTCTTTTTCCTCATCCGGAATCTGTGCCACACGGTCCTGCACGAACTGATACATCTCATTGGAACGCTGTTCTACGATGTCTTCTTTTGCATTTTCAGGGAAGATCTCTCCCAACAGAGCAATCCACTCATTCAATGTTTCAATGCAGTCATACTCCCACTTGTTTACAGAAATCGCAATAGCATTAAAACCTGCATTGCGAAGCTGATCGCCAAGCTCTGTTCTAGCGCCATTGTAAAATACAACATCTGGCTCTAACTTCATCAGTTCTTCCACGTTCACTGTGCTGCCGTCAATAAATCCTGTCTCTGCAGTTAAGATTTCCGGATACAATTCTCCCAAAAGTCCGTTCTCTGCCGCATTCATACTAGTCTGTGACATCCCTTTAATCAGTTCTCCTGAATCAAAAAACACTGTAAGCACACTGACTAGCGGCAGAATATCACACACAACTACGCTGTCAATCTCATCTGGAATCTGAACTTCATAGCCACTGTGATCCACCACACATTTTCCTTCTGGCACGCCTTCACATGCAGAACTCTCCACACTAGCTGAACCAGCATCCGGTGCCTGTCCAGAATCTCCACAGGCTGCCATAGATATGGCCATTACTGCCGCCAAAACAACTGCTAACAATCTCTTTTTCATTTTACAATTCCTCCTTGATCTTTCCTAAGTCAGAAATCAAATTCGGGATCTGCTCTCTAAAAAGCCTTCCTGAAAAAGCTTCCGATGGCAATGCAACGAATCTGACATCTTGTGGGCAGATTGGTCGAAAGAGTGGATCAGCAATCATCACCTTGGCTCCTGCAAGGGCTTCCTCCACATCTTCCTCATCTCTTGTCATTTTATCTTTTTTTCGAAGCAGGCCGGCATCGCACTCTGTTGTACAAAGCACTCTGACTCCTCTTCCTGTTTCCAATTCAATTGCCTGAGCCAGTGACACAGACGTTACGCCTTCTCCGATGATCACAATCTGACCATCCTCCAGCAGAGAACTGTCCATTGTTTCGCTCAAGTTTGCTACAGACAGATGTGAAACCAGCTGGTCTTCGCCTGTTTCCACTGCCTGTTTTAAGGCGTTGGCCACCGCCATCGCGCAAGTCTCACCATAAGGAACGCCCACCACATACGGTGTTCCAAACAGTTCTTTCAAAGCTTTTGCAAGCCCAAGACCAACTGCAGAAACAACCAGATTCACATGCGCACCGCCAGCCTTAGCTAACTCCTCAGGTGTACTTCCCATGGCCCATTTAGACAATACGTTATATCCATTTTGGGTCAAAAATTCTTCGATGGAAGCATCTGCACCATTCACGGAAAAATCCAATGGTGTCAGTCCCAAAATATTCACAGAAAGTTCTTCTGTTTTCTCTGCATCAGAATCCACGAATCTTCTTGCATATGCTTCCAGTGCCATAGATGCTCCGTGGACATAAGTATTCATACCAGTGGTCTTAAACCCAAAGGACGGAATTCCTGTTTCCTGTTCGATCATCCAGGCAATAGAGTCAAAGTCAAACCCAGTCATAGTCGGAATCGGTGTTCCCGCCTCCGCCACAAACTTCGGCTGCAGTTCCTTTGCCGCATTCACAATATCTCGAATCAGTTTCTCATCATCACCCATGATAGCTTCCATCTCAGTAAGCCCTGAGATATACACCATACTGTCCATATCATACCAGCGTGGTTCGTCATGGGTAGTGTAAGTGGAATTGCACCCGGAGGCATCATGCATCACTGTCATTCCGCCAAGTTCAAAAAGGGCAGAACACACGCCAAATACATCTGCGGAATATGTTGATATTATTCTTGCTGTCTGTTTCATAGTCCACAACACCCCTCACATCCCATTCCTTTAATCTGAATCAAGGAACGCATATCTTTTTCTTCTAAAAATGCTTCTCGCATATCTTCCAAAGTCTTTAAAACGGCCTGGTATCCTATCATGCCGCCGCCTTCAACCACATTTACAAAGTGATTGGTGTTGGCAAAATAAGCTGCTTTCTGCCCGATGGCAAGCATGTTGGAAGGCTCTTTTTCAGACATAAAACGCATCTTTGCATGAACCGTAGGATATAAAAGCAGGTCTGGATACTGCTCTTTTAAATATTCAAAATCTTTTTTATCACCAGCAGTCACTGCATCCAGATACACTCTCTGCACGTTAAATCCGGCCTGAAGAAGCATTCTTGCAAGCCCTAGCGGACGTGTGCAGAAGCTGTAATCGATGGCGATCGGTCTGTCCCCGATCAAATCCTTTGTCTCTTTTAATGCCTTTTCGCAAGCTTCTCTTTTGGCTGCAAAATCAGGAGCTGGAATACCAAGAACCTGCGCAAGACTTCGGAAGC
>JAZQSD010000011.1:0-2487 GCA_045629925.1 Eubacterium sp. | reverse complement strand
GGTGAGAAGGCTCTGCTAGAGTCAACTATCACCGATGTGGCATTAACAGTCACAGATTAATAACCTTATTGGTCTTATTTGCCTTGGCTGACAAAGGCGGCCAGGGCGATTGATAAGATAGATAAATATTCTAATAGAAAGGATGAAGATACACATGAAAAAATTATTAGCATTAGTACTTGCTGGTGTAATGGTAATGGGATTAAGTGTAACAGCAATGGCTGAAACACAGATTACAACATTGCCAGGAAGTGATAGTGAACAAGTAGAAATTACTGTTAATCCAGGAACAAAAACACCAACATATCGTGTAGATGTTACATGGGAAGATCTTACCTTTAATTACGATTTTAAAGCTGATGCAACATGGGACCCAGCAACACATACATATTCTGGTGATGCTACTACTGAAGGTTGGAATAAAACTACTGCCAACATAACTGTAACAAATCATTCAAATGTTCCTGTTGGTGTAGTTGCAGCTTTTGAAAAAGGTGGAGTTCAGCAGTCATTATATGGTGTAACAGCAAAAATCAACAATGATAAATTTGATTTAGCTACAGGCGAAGGTTTAACTTTTGAAACAGCTGATTCAAAGGTTATTCAGGTGGTTGTTGCAGGAAAACCATCAACAACTACGGGATTTACTTTAGATACTGTTAAGGTAAATATTAGCGCGAAATAATAACAATTCCACAGCATCATGGGTACAGGCACAGGCGAATGGGCTTTGCGTTTTGAAACCGGTGAACTGTTACCTGTTGCCCTAGTACTCATAGTGCTGTCGTGTTACCTTTCGGGGGGTCCTTTGAACATGACAGACTATGAGAAAAACTAAGGAGTAAATTGCATATGAACAAAAACCAAAAACTAGTTATCGTATGTATGGTGGCGATTTTTGCGGTTTTAATCATTGCCATTGGGCTGCTGTCAGGCAGACAAAGAGAGCCGGAAGTGGCGGAGTTTGTGCCGCCTTCTTTTGAGCAAACTGCGGTGGTGGGAATTCCAGAAAATCTAGACCCTGCTTTGAATTACCAGAGCTTTACGGTGGAAGAGAAGTTGTTTGTTGGCATGTGTGGAAATCTGGTTTTGAAAGAAGATAACACTGTGGATATCTACTTTACATTGGACTCCAAAAACACATGTTTAGCAAAGGTCAAATTGTTGGATGAGAAGGGTAATGTGCTTGGAGAGAGTGGTTTGCTTCGTTCGGGCCAGTATGTTCCGATGGTAGAGCTTAGTGATCCGCCAAAGAATTCTTGTCCAATCATTGCCAAGATTCTTACCTACGAGGAAGATACATACTATAGCGAAGGTACCGTATCGGCGCAGCTTGTGCTGAATGTAGAATAGGCGGTGCTGTTATGAGAAGAATTAAGCCACAGAACAGGTGGCATTTGATAATGAGAAAAAGATGATTTCCTATTTGTTGTGAATAGAAAATCATCTTTTTTATTTTAGCCTAAACTTAGATAGTCAAAGATCTTAAATGACAATTCATACAAGAATAACAATTCGCTGTCGGCAATGGAGATTCCAAGAATCTCCTCTATTTTTTTCACCCGATAGAAAAAGGTGCTTCGGTGGATGTGAAGAGCCTCCGCTGTCTGGGTGGCATTGCGGTTGTTTTTTAAGTATTCTCGCAGAGTAACAATAAATTCGGTGTTATTTTCCTGGTCATAGTCTCGCAGCTGGTGGAGATGGTGGTGTATACCTACTTCCAGACCGATGTGGTCTGAATTAGAGAATAAATATTGTGGCAGCAGGTTCATAGCAAGATGAAGTCTGTCATTTGGATACATGCGTTCTCCAAGCTCAAGGGCATTTTTGGCCTGTTCATAGTAATACTTGATGCGCAAAATATCTGCAAATGGCTGGCTGATGCAGGCTTTCATTCTGTTGCGGGCGGCGAATTCCTCCATTGGTCCTGTAAAGTCTTCTGTTAACAGCACGGGAGTTCCCTGGTTGATGAACAGTACAATGGAGTCTTCGTAGACAACGGACATGCTGTTTGGATAAACCTGACGTAGAACAGACATCTGTCGCTGATTGAAGATATTGTTGTCGTGTGGTTCGTTACATGCGAAAACAACGATGCAGAAGAAATTCCCCAGTGTACGGTCTAACAAGGCAAGACGAGAGCTGATTAAGTTCAGATCAGTGAATTTACCTTCTAGAAGGTCGATAAGAAAGTTTTCGTAGCGCATGCCGCCTCGGGCTGTGAAGAAATCCTGCTTTTGCATCTCGATGGCACATACATCTGCAAGCGCAGTGGTAATCTGCAGCTGATATTCTGTGGCTTCGATTGGCGCTTCCAGACATACCGCCACATAGCCAGACATAACATTCTGGATACGGATGGCGCAGTAGATCCAGTTGGTGTCTGGATGGTCGGAACTGACAGATAAGAAGGCACGGCTGCTCTTGTAGATCTCATCCTCAATCTGCAGTCGTTTCAGTGATTCTACTTCGGATGCTGTTAAGAAA
>JAZQSD010000010.1:0-2935 GCA_045629925.1 Eubacterium sp. | reverse complement strand
ACCCACAGCTTCAGGAAGTGGTATGCAACAGAGATCTACAAAGCCAATGGGTGTGACATTGCCCTGGTGCAAAGGTTACTGCAACATAGCTCTGCTGAAACCACACAGAGGTACATTGGTATAGAACCCCAGAGAATTGAGAAAGCCATTGAAGGTCATGCCACACTTTTATAGTCAAAAAGTTCTGTAAGTCCACCATAATGGTGGACTTATTTGATTTTATAACAAAAATATGTTATAATATTTATATAAATTAAGAGAAAAAGGTGACAATAAATGATTTTTAATGATGATTTCAGCAATATTGATTGGCAAGCTGTATGTGAATACCAATAGGTAAGAGACTTTGAATTGTAGATTGCACAATGCCAGGAGTGGGATCCAGGGCAGAAAGAAGACATTGAACCCTGGCATGACCCTGTTTTTATTGCCATGATGGAAGCACAGGCAGAATCAGCAGAGAAGGAATTGGATATGCTGTTAGACTTCTGATTGAAAGTTGTTTCTTTGCTGTTCGATGTTATTGAAAAGTGTAGTTCAAATATAAAGGAATAAAAGGGGAATGACTGTGGAGCAAGCCAAAATGACAGGGATCAGCAAAAGCACATTGATAAGGGCGAGGAAAAGTTGAAAGCGAGGCAGAAAGATTCTGCCTCGCTTTTTTGCATGTTAATTGTTTTCTCTATAAGCTTTTGGACTCATACCATAAATTTCTTTAAACTTAGTAGCAAAATAGGTTGCACTGGAAAAGCCACACATGGATGCTATTTGATTGATTTTCTTATCTGTCATCAAAATCATTTCGGCTGCTCTGTTCATTCGGAATTGTAGCAGATAAATGTTGGGGCTACTGTTTAACTGACTTCTAAAACATCGGAAGCACTCTCTTTTACTGACTCCTGCAAAATCTGCAATTTCCTTAACTCCAATGTTCTCATGGAAATTTGAGGAAATGTACTGCAGCATTTCTCTAATTTTGCGTTCCATCTGTTCTTCTTCGGAAGCGAAGGGAAGATGCTTGTCGTAGAGTAACATCCACAGAGAACAAATATTCTGATGGAAGTAATAATCAAATTTCTCTTCCTTTTGTTCAAAACATTGAATGGCGTTTTGGATCTGCTGAAGAAAATCCCAATCCTTCGTAAAGAAAATGGGGAAATTTGCGTTCTGGATTACTGGTAATATGTATTTTTGTCTGATCTGCTCTGGCATAGTGAGGAAATTCTCATGGAAAACAATGCTATAAAAACTGGCTGGCTCCTCAGTCGATCTCATGGAGTGCAGAACATTTGTGTTGATGAAGAAGAAATGATTTTCTTCAAAAATATATTCTGTTCCATTACAGGTTAGAAGGAGTTTGCCCTTTGTTACAAATCCATATTCCAATTCGTTATGCCAATGCACTGGCATATAACCAGTGCTGTGACTGGCGAGATCTGTATAATATAATTCACAAGGATAGTCAGGCATACCAACCAAATCGTTCTGCTTTCTGTCAGTTCCCAGCCTTAGTCGTGTAAGTGTTTTAGCCATGTTCATTTCCTTTTACTAAAAAGCTGTTGGTTTTAATAATGGGTCGCAGCAAGAAACAGTTTGCAGCGACCCATTTTGTTTAAGTGTTGATTTTAGCCATGAATTCTTTCAACATGTCCAGAAGATCTTTGATCCATTCCTGAACATTGTGATATTCTTCTCTATGCAGGATCATGTGATGATCCATCAACAAAGACAGAATAACAGCATTTCTTTTTGCCTGATGGTCAACCAGATCATCATATTCTGGATAATTGATATTGCCAGCACAACGAAAGATGTTGGAACTGGCACAGAAGCCAATCATGTCTTTGAGAAGTTGCTTCTTAATATGTTCCTGCAAACCAGGAATTTCTTGGTAGATTGGCTTTGCATCATCATCCCAACACTGGAAGAAGACCTTGCAGTATTCTTCAAAAACATTCTGCATGGTATCCAGAATGTAACTGACAAAGGTAATGCGTTCCTGGTCTGTATCAAAAGGACGACAGGACCCACAGATAAACTGGGACAGTAAATGACTTTGCAGATATCCCAGATCATAAGCAGCAGGACCAAAGAAGGCATATTCCATATCAATAACCTTCATCGCTTCCTGATCAGCGAAGATGTTGGATGTATGGAAATCAGCATGAAGCAATACTTCAGCCTTCCTCATGTACAGATCCCTCAGTTTATGTCTTTCCAGAACAACACGAGGATCAAATACCAGATCTCGAATGTAGGGAGCAAACTCAGGATCCAGTTCAAAACCAATTTCGCCTGTATCGCCGTAATCACGATTCACAAAAGTGTGGTCATCAAAGAAGGAACGCATTTTGTGATTCATAAATCGAGTCTGCAACCTTCTGAATGTATCTGTATCCAGATAATAATCTGATGTATAGAAATGTGTTTTGGCAAGGTATTCTGCTGCTTGCTGTGCAATCTTTGGGAAGATTACAGACTTATTCAGTTGAAAGCGAGATATTTTCAGGTGGGAAACATCTTCAACTGCAAAAGCCAAATTCTCATCGTCATAGAAATACAGCTTGGGGAGGTATTCAGGGACGATCACACTACTAATTTTCATGTAATCGTATTCGATGGCAGCTCGCTCCAGAGACATGTCTTTGAAACCTGCCACACGACCATCTCTTCTTGCTTGCTTCAAGATGATTTTCCAGTTTCCATCGCTGACACGAAATACGAAATTGATGTAGCCATCGCCATCCTCTTCTGCTGATCCTTCCCCAATAGCAGAAATGATCAGAGGCTTGGAGAAATCAAGGTAAGGCATTTTCTCTTTCAGGTAATCTGTGATGTTCTCTTTTGACAGGGTAATCATATTGTTCACCTCGTTGCAGAAGATTCGCACCTTTGTAGTTAATGCTATTTTATCATAAAGTTTCAATTATGAAAG
>JAZQSD010000009.1:0-5504 GCA_045629925.1 Eubacterium sp. | reverse complement strand
GAAGCATTTTTCTCCTTTATCTTTGCGAGAACTTCTTCTACATAATTCATATTCCATCTCTCCTTTACGAGCATTTTTCTTTATAAGTAAGTTTCATTTTAGTGCTTTAAAGCGAAGAATGCAACGAATATTTTTTAAATTTAGTGGCTTTTTTCTTATTTTTCTAAAAAATTTAGTTTTCATACAAGATTTCTACTTCAATTTAATTATCTCTCTCATACAAAAAGCTGCCAGAGTTTTCCTCTCTGACAGCCATTTCATTACACTGCTGTTTTATTTATTGCAGCCACATCCAGTGCCTTTGTCTCGTTTACCGCATGTACCAGCAGACGGACATCCGACGCATCCCTGGCCATTTTTCTTTGCCTTAATAATATATGCAACAGCCGCTATGATTGCCGCAATAATAATTATTACAAGAATTACATTTATCATATTTAATTCACCACATCACTGTATTGCAGCATATAATCCTTATCACTGACAGAATAATAAACAATCTGGTCCGGAGTTACTGCCTTCATTCCCAAAGTATTTACCGCCTCAGATTTAATAGCTGCAATGTCTTCCTGTACGCCGATACGTTTTTCCAACATATCATTATCCACAGAGATCTGTTCAATCTCTTTCTGCAAAGCCGTCATCGTTCTTAACCGTGTAGTAACCTCACCTTGCAAAGAGATATAAAAATAACAAACCACACAGCATATAAGAATTGCCACTGCCATAAAAGCCACAAATCCCTTATTCATGGATGCGGCACGTTCTCTATTATATCGCACCCTACGCTCTATCTGCTGTCTGCGGATACGAGCTTTACGCTCCGCTATTACATGCGCAGGCACCTTTACCGGTTTCAGCACCACGGTCCCCCCGGTAGTAGCTTCAACCCTATAATATCTTCCTCTTTGTCCCTCGTCCAACATCATGTCAGACGCCAATTTCACTGACTCCATAAAATCCCAGAGCTCCCCTTCTTTTGTGAAACCTAGCGACCTTAACCACTATATATGGTAGTATAACAAACAGGTTTTTTTATGTAAACCCTTTTTCCGAATTTACATAAAATTTTTTATGTAAACAAAAAGAACCGATTTTTGTCATGGAAAATCGGTTCTTTTAAACACATTTATTATTTGTTTTTCATCTCATTTTTTACATGTTCTTTAATTGCCTCATAACTTTCAGGGCTAAGATCATGCTCAATCTTGCAGGCATCTTCTGCCGCTATCTCTGGAGATACCCCGAGGAAAATAAGCCACTCTGTCAACAACAGATGTCTTTCATATATCCTCTCTGCCACTTCCCTGCCATTATCTGTCAAGGTAATAAATCCGCTTTTGTCTACCTCGATATAACCGTTCAGTCGAAGATTCTTCATTGCTACGCTGATACTTGGCTTAGAATAGTTCATATCTATCGCAACGTCAATTGAACGAACAACAGGTTTTGTTTTACTCAACCTTAATATACATTCTAAATAGTCTTCTGCAGACTGATGGATTTCCATAGCAATCCTCCTTACACCTATAACAATTATCAGGTTTATGCGCGATCATACTTCATAGGATCTTCAAACCTTGTAAATTCTGGCAGCCAAGCCAGTTCTACTGTACCGATTGGACCATTACGCTGTTTTGCGATAATAATCTCTGCAATACCTTTTTTCTCAGTATCTTTATTATAGTAATCATCTCTGTAGATAAACATTACTACGTCCGCATCCTGCTCGATGGCACCTGACTCTCGCAAATCAGAAAGCATTGGACGATGCTCTGGTCTTTGTTCTACCTGTCGGCTTAACTGAGATAACGCAATTACTGGTACATTCAATTCTCTGGCAAGCTGTTTTAATGATCTGGAAATATCAGAAACTTCCTGCTGACGGGAATCGCCTTTTCCAGAACCACTCATCAACTGCAAATAGTCGATGATGACCAGCTTCAGATCATGTTCTAACTTATATTTTCTACATTTGCTTCTCAATTCAGAAATAGAAATGCCTGGTGTATCATCAATGATAAGCGGTGAGGCTGCAATCTGTCCTGCCGCCTCCATAAGTTTTGACCAATCAGAATCGGCCAAATTACCACTTCTTAACAACTGTGCATCCATTGGCGCCTGCAGCGCAAACAAACGGTTTACAAGCTGTTCTTTTGACATTTCCAGACTGAAAATTGCTGTTGCCATATTTTCTTTCAGAGTAACGTGCTGGGCAATATTTAAAACAAACGCTGTTTTTCCCATAGATGGTCTGGCCGCGATCAAAATCATATCCGATGGCTGAAGCCCTGATAATTTATAATCGAGACTGTTAAACCCTGTAGGAATACCAGTAACATTTCCCTGTGTCTTAGATGCCGCCTCGATTCGGTCTAACGCATTCATAACAACCTTACGGATAGGTACAAAATCATCTGAAGACCGATTCTGCAACAAGCCAAATATTTTCTTTTCTGTATCCTGAAGAATCGAGTCTAATCCCTCGTCGCCTTTGTAGGTATCATTGGCAATCTCTTCCACTGTCTTAATCAGGCGACGGGATACAGCCTTCTCTTCTACTATTCTTGCATAATGCTTTACATTCGCAGATGTCAGGTTGCTTTCATACAGATCCTTCACAAATTCCATACTGCTGATTTCTGGAGGAACATTTTTTTCTCGCAGACGATTCTGCAAGGTAACCAAATCTACTGGCGCACCTTCATTATGCAATTCTACGATGGTGTCAAACAAAACACCATACTGGCTATAATAAAAATCATCTTTTTTAAGAATGTCGGATGCAGTGATGATGGCATCTCTGTCCATAAGCATGGACCCGATAACTGCACTCTCTGCCTCTTTGCTGTTAGGCATCATCCGATTGAGAACATTCTCTTCCATTCCTGTGTCCTCCACAATCGTTTTAGCTTTCTGTAACTTTAACTCTAATTGTTCCTGTTACTTTTGGATGAAGTTTTACTGGAACTTCGAAAGTTCCAAGGCTCTTAATAGGATCATTGAGCACCATTTTCTTCTTATCAATATCCATCTGCCACTGCTGCTTGATCGCTGCAGAAATCTCTTTTGTGGAAACGGAACCAAAAGTACGTCCGCCTTCACCAGATTTGATCTTCACTTCTACAATCTTTTCTTTAATATCTTCTGCAATCTGCTTTGCAGTATCTAACTGCTCCTGGGCAACTTTATCCGCATGCTGGTTCTGAAGTTTCAAATCGTTCAGGTTTTTGCTTGTTGCCTCTACACCAAGTTTCTTTGGTAAGATCATGTTTCTCGCATAACCGTCACTAACATTTACAATCTCTCCTTTTTTACCGAGAGACTTTACATCCTGTAACAAAATTACTTTCATTTATTTAATATCTCCTTCTTTTATCATCTCATCCAGTGTAGCCTTTATCGTGCTTACAGCTTCCTCTACGGTACAATCTGTAAGCTGGGCACCAGCTGTGTTGATATGGCCGCCACCGCCTAAATGCTCCATGATACGCTGCACATTAATCTCGTCGATAGATCTGGCACTGATATAGATCTTGCCATGGAACTCTGTCAAAACGATAGATGCACGAATACCGATGATATTAAGCAACTCGTTTGCCGCCTGTGCACAAGCCACGGTTGGACTTTCAATATTATCCGCAGGGCATACACTGATAGCAAAACATCCTTTATAGACCTCTGCATGGCGTACAGCCTCTGCTCTGGCCTTATAAGCGTTCATATCATTTCTTAAAAGTTTTCTAACACGGGTAACTTCCGCACCGCATCTTCTCAGATATGCTGCTGCCTCAAAAGTTCTAACCCCTGTCTTTGTCATAAAGTTGTTTGTATCGATCAGAATACCTGCATAAATACTGTCCACTTCACTAGGCAGAAGTTTCACACTCTGATCAAAATACTGTAATACTTCCGCGATCATCTCACAAGTAGAAGATGCATATGGCTCAATATAGGAGAGCACCGCATTTTTAATCACGTCTGTACTCTGTCTGTGGTGATCAAAAACAATGATTGTTTTTGCACGATTCAGCAGGGATGGACATTCTGTCATTCCCGGTCTGTTTGTATCAACAACGATAACCGCTGTGTTGTAATCAAATCCTTCTGCTGCATCCGGACTTGTAATGAACATATCGTCAGGATATCCATTTTCCGGGGTAAAACATTCTTTGATCGGGCGAAGAGACGTAGTCACTTCATCCAAAATAATCTGCACTTTTTTACCCAAATGGCGGCCTGCACAATAGATACCAATTGCTGCACCAAAAGAGTCCACGTCCGCAATGGAATGCCCCATTACATAGAACTTCTCACGACTCATCATGATCTCCCGAAGAGCCAAAGCTTTTACTCTGGCTTTTACACGAGTATTTTTATCAATCTGTCTACTGTTTCCGCCATAGTAATGAACTTTTTCTTTTGTTTTATGGACAACCTGATCCCCGCCTCTGCCAAGCGCCAAGTCAATGGATGTTCTTGCATATTCATAATTCTGAATATAGTCCTTGCATCCGCTTCCCATACCAATACTTAAAGTAATGGCAGCTTCATTGCCCGCCTTCACAGTTTTAACATCTTCAAGAATGCTGTATTTATCTTCTTCCAATGTCTTCAGATGTTTTTTCTTGAAAACTACAAAGTACTTGTCTTTTTCGATTTTCTTTACAATGGCATCCACGTTGACAAAATACTTGTTAACTTTACGGTCTACCAAAGCAATCAGCAGAGACTGTTTTACATCTTCTACTGCTTCAATTACTTCGTCAAAATTGTCGATATACACCAGCGCAGAAACAAGCTGCATATCTTCATTTTCTTTAATATAGCGCTTCAGCTCTGTTTCGTCGTGGAAATAAGCCACTACAAGATACTGATTTGCCTTTCCCTCAGCAATAATGCTGTTGTTCTGAAGCATCTCGCTAAAATATACCTTTTTCAAAGAAACTCTGTATTCCCGATCTTCCCAGGTCACTTCTACATTCTGCTCTTCATTTTTCTCGAGCAGCTCTTTTGTGATGGCCGGAAAAAGAGCTGTTATAGACTTATGATATGCTTTCTCTTTTCCTGTAAGGGCAGAAAAAGAACTGTTCATCCACAAAAGCTTCCCATTAGCATCCATAAGTACGTATGGAATCTCAAATTCTTTCAGCAGACGTTTCTGCACAGTACCATATTGTGTGGCAAAATCAATCAATTCGTTCATGATGATTGGCTTATCGTGACGATGCACGATCCACACAATTATAACATATGCCACTAAAAAACCGCTGCAGATAAAACCAGCCCTAACATCTAATACGTACAACCAAACATTCAGTGCGGCAAAAAGAACGATCATCCAAAATGGCATCTGCATGTATGTTTTAAATTTTCCTTTAAACTGAATCTCTGTCCCCATCGTCGTCTCCTCTAGTTAAACACGATACTCCTTGATTCTGATAATTCTATTATTATACCATAAACAATCTAGCATATCAAATGTAGACCGTTTCACCTGCTAA
>JAZQSD010000008.1:0-27476 GCA_045629925.1 Eubacterium sp. | reverse complement strand
TCCAGTTCATCACAGGCAGCTACACATTCGCGCACTCTTCCTGCTTCCTGATAAGCACATGCCAATTCATATGCCCACTCTTCAGAGTATTCTCTGTTTTTCAACTCTTCTAGAATGCTGATACGGTTCTGAATAGGTTCTCCTTTTAATTTGCTGATCTGGTAGCGGAGCATGTACTTCTGAGTGTCACTTCCTGCAATCTCAACAAATTCGTTGTAATACTCCTCTGCTTCAGCAAGACTGCCAGATTTGATAGCCACTTCTGTCAGCTTATAAATAATATTTCTTCCAATTGGCGCATAATCATAGGCCATAAGGTAGATGTTCTTACTCTCTGTGTATCTGCCAAGACGTTCATATACATCGCCCACCATACACAAAGTAGCTGAATTTCTTACTTTTGCCCAGTTTACGGAATCTACGATCTGTCCTGCAGTCTCATAGTCTCCTTCATTTATAAGATTTTTTAACTGATCAAGTTTTAACTTGTATTCGTATTTGTCCAACTCTTTCACCTCTCTATAATCGGATTAGGGTATAAAATTCCATACTGAATCATTATAGCACACTTCCATTGCATACAACACCCTTTTGTTATTAAGAGTTTCTAAAAAAAGAGTATCACCACGGGATCATTCTCTCCTCTTTGGCAATACTCTTTTGTTTCATATCACATTCTATTTTCTGTTGTAATTAATGAGACATCCTTTTAAAATAATTTCTCTTTCATCATCTGTCAGTTCGCCCATCTGCAATTCGAATGGCTTAAGAGCACCATCTTTTACCACATAAGCTGGAATCACTGTAGCAGCTTCTTCCACAGCTTTTCTAATATCTGGAACAAAGAGATAATCTCCATTTGCAAATGGAAGTTCTCCTTCCTGAATCAGGAATGGAAGCATACCCCAGTTGATCAGGTTGGATCTATAACGTTTGGTAGCATATTCATTTGCAATATTTGCCCATCCGCCTAATACTTTCTGACAGGAAGCCGCCTGTTCACGAGCAGAACCATCACCTGGCTTCACAGCAAAAATTGTACTGCCCACGCCAAGATTGCCTTCGCCAACTTCTGGGAACTGTTCTCTTACAGCCATCATAACTGGTTTTAACTCTTCTAACACTTCCAGAGGACACTGTCCTGCTTCGATGGCTTTCTGTGCTTTCTGCACCTCTTTTGCTTTTCCTACGTACTCAGGATCTTTTCTTGAAAGAGTAAACTCTGCCAGTCCAAGAGGATTGGATCGGTAGGAGGATGTTTCCCCTGATGGAATCAGTTCGTCTGTTGTTGTAACAGGATCATGGATCTCTGCAACTACTTTAAGAACCAGATTCTCTGCCAAAGCACTCATCTTTGGCCAGTCCTTGATATTTGGACCAAACTTGATCTCAACAGAAGTATCAGCCACACCTTTGCTGTCAAAAATACGATTCTCGTAAATAGTCTTATCAAAGAAATATTTTGGAGATGTATATTCTACATCAATGTCTGTTGCCGCTGTCAGATAGCCCTTATTAGCTGCTGTGGCAGCAATAGAACGAGCATCCATAAGTGCAACGGAAGCAATCTGTCCACTCTGCAGCTTGGAACCTTCACGGTTCGGGAAGTTACGTGTGGAATGACGGATAGAGAATCCGTTGTTGCTTGGTGTGTCGCCTGCGCCAAAGCATGGACCGCAGAATGCAGTCTTCATGATCGCACCTGTCTGCATGATCTTAGCTGCAGCACCGTTCTTGATCAATTCCATATATACTGGCATGGAAGCTGGGTAAACACTCAATGTAAATTCATCTGGTCCAATGCTTCTGCCTGCAAGGATATCTGCTGCATCACAGATATTTTCGAATCCGCCGCCGGCGCATCCTGCAATAATACCCTGTTCTACATACAGTTTTCCATTTCTTACTTTATCTTTTAATGTGTATTCTACTGCACCATCAAGACTTACCAGTGCTTTCTTTTCAACATCATCCAAGATATCCATCAGGTTTGCATTCAGCTCTTCGATGGTATATACGTTGCTTGGATGGAATGGCATTGCGATCATTGGTTTGATAGCACTCAGATCCACTTCTACGCATCCGTCATAGTAAGTTACTGCACCTGGAGCCAGTTCTTTGTACTCTCCAACTCTTCCATGGATTGCATAGAATTCTTTGATCTTGTCATCTGTTGTCCAGATAGAAGAGAGACATGTTGTCTCTGTAGTCATAACGTCCACACCAATTCTGAAATCAGCGCTTAATTTTGCTACGCCAGGACCAACAAATTCCATTACTTTATTTTTAACATAGCCGTTTGCAAACACTGCACCGATGATTGCGAGTGCAACGTCCTGAGGACCTACGCCCTTCATTGGCTCGCCTTTTAAGTAAATTGCAACCACACCTGGCATATTGATGTCATAAGTCTGTTCCAACAACTGTTTTACAAGCTCTGGTCCGCCTTCGCCCATAGCCATTGTACCAAGCGCACCATAACGAGTGTGGGAGTCAGAACCAAGAATCATCTTGCCGCCGCCAGCAAGCATTTCTCTTGCATACTGATGAATAACCGCCTGATGCGGTGGCACATAGACACCGCCATATTTTTTTGCACAGGCAAGACCAAACATGTGGTCATCCTCATTGATTGTTCCGCCTACTGCACAAAGACTGTTGTGGCAGTTTGTGAGAACGTATGGAATTGGGAATCTCTCCAATCCTGAAGCACGTGCTGTCTGGATGATCCCTACAAATGTAATATCGTGAGAAGTCAGCTTGTCAAACTTAATGCGAAGCTGCTCCATATTTCCTGATGTATTATGTTCTTTTAAGATACCATAAGCCATTGTATTAGCTGCTGCCTCCGCTTTTGGGCAGTTAACCCCTTTGGCAGCCAGGATTGCCTGCGCATCCTGTGTATCCTCAATAATTTCTGTTCCATTCAAAAGGTATATCCCTTTGTCATACAGTTTAACCATGTAAAACTTTTCCTCCCTGGCTCTTTTCTACTGTAATGATATACTGCTTTAACGCAAAAAAGTCAATATATTTCCTATTTTTCATAAATATCTTTTGGCAAAATCTCATTTACCAAAGATCTCATACGAGACTTCCAACCAGGAACCGCATTTTCTTTGCGTGTCATCAACTCTCTGTCTCGCTCTTTTACTTCGTTAAAGATCTCTTTCTGCTGGTTCTTTGTTTTGCGCTCTAAGCGGAAACTTGCCCCGCGTTTCTTTGGAACTTTTTGCGCCTGCTCTGCCCGCTCCATGGCATCTTCCCATTCAACCAGTTCCTTTAAGATCTCTTCGTCAATCTTCTGCTCCGGAGACATCTCTTCCTCAACTTCTGCAACAACCACTTCTGTCTCTACAGATTCAGCAATTTCCACTTCTGCTGCATTTACATCCACTTCGGCTCCCTCTTCGGCAGATGCTTTGTCTCCGTTTTCTGAAGCCTTTGCAATGCGCTCAAGTTCTTCTTTTTCCTGGGCTGCTTTGCGCTTGAAATATTCAGACTCAAGATTTACTTTTACCTCTGGCTTCTCGTTTGTCAAAGGTGCTGGCGCTGGCACATAGCCTGCCTTTGCATTCTCTGCAGAGATACCCTGTTTCTCAAAATATTCTTCGTTTACCTTCACATCCGCATTGACTGCTGGTGTATAAATGCGTCCTTTAGCTGCTGGATGTTCTGCCTCGAACTGCATCTGATGCAGATCCTCAAGTCTGTGCTGTCTTCTCTGCTCGCGGCGAACCTCAGAGAGCATCTCTCTGTAAGTCTTAGAATCCGCAAGGTCATTTAACTGAGATTCCAGCTCCAGCTCATTGCTGCGCACCACTTCCTTTTTCCCGCGAAGCTCACGTTTGAACTGTACGAACACATCATTGATAGAATCATTTGCTTTGTCAATCAGTCGCTGTACATCTCCCAACATCTGAGCGGTGTAGATAACAGAAGCTGCATATACATCTTCAGCCTTCTGTTCCGCATCGGCGATCATTTCTTTTCCTTTATTTTCAAAAGCTAATTCCGCTCTGGCACGACTCTCTCTTGTGTGTTCATAGGCGCTCATCATCTCAAAGATCCCTTTGTTGAGTCGATCTAACAACTCTAAGAATTCTCTTCGATCAACAATCACCTTATCTGGTTTCCCCTGATAGCTTTCGCATTTGGAGAAAAACACATGTATATCTTTCAAAACTCGTTCAACTTTATCCTGTGGACTCATCAATGTTCTATCCTTTCGTATTGTTATCTATACGTAATTCCCTTTGCTTTTGTCATTTTTTCTATTTCATACCTGACACTTCATTATACCATAAAACCATAGTTAGAATTTTTAATTTTTCCTAAAAATTTTCTATGTGCAACGCAAAATACATTGGCATTCAAAGTATTTGCAAAACACCTGTTACGTGGTATACTTTTCACATTCTAACAAAATGACTTTTCAATGTAAATGGTTACATTTGGTTCATTAACAGAATCTTACAAACCTTTTATGAGGATGTTTATGGATATTATTAAAACTTACGGAAATATAATCAAAAAAACAGCACAGAACAATCCTGACAGAGCGTTTTCCATGATTAAGCTGGGGCTTTACTACGAACGTTTTCGCACGGGACACATGATGGATAAGCGAATTCCAAAAGCATATCAGTACTGGAACAACTTCGCCATCGACAATGTGCTCCAGGCATTAAAGCGACCAGAGCAGACAGCCTGGGTAAACCTTTTTTCTCCTGTGGAGATCTTACAGTGTTTTGACCTGTACTGTCTGTCAGCGGAAGCAATGTCTTCTTATTTGTCTGGTTTTAAAATTGAAGATTCTCTTATCGACTTTGCCGAACAGGAAGGGATCGCACCTACCCTGTGCTCCTACCATAAAACATTTTTAGGCGCCATCGATTCAAAACTGATTCCGCCGGCAGCTTTTGCCACAACCACATCCATGATCTGCGACGGCAATGTAAATACTTTCCGTCATTTGGCGGACAAGCACCATGTGCCTTGCTACATGCTGGACATTCCAAACGAATACAACAAAGACTCTCTTTACTATGTGACCACTCAGCTTCACGAGATGGTTGCCATGTTAGAAGATCTTTTCCACAAAAAAATGGAACCTGAAAAACTCCGTCAGATTTTGATCCGGGAAAACCAGTCCAAAGACTTGTACCTGAAGTTCTTAAAAGCATCTTGCACAAAAAACTACCCAAGCACCCTGACACTGCAGATGTTTATTCTTTTCGCAACACATCTTATCATCGGTGCTCCGGAAGTGCTTAAGTTTTTCCAGATGCTCTACGACGAAGTGCAGGCAGCACCAGATTTTAAGGGCACTAAGATTTTTTGGGTTCACCTGTTTCCTTATTACCAGGAAACCTTACAGAAATATTTCAACTTAAGTGATGAGTATCAGCTGATTGCTACCGAAATGAATTTGGACTACATGGAGCAGCTGGATGTTGACCGTCCTATGGAAGCGCTGGCTACCAAAATGTTAAACAACATTTACAACGGCCCTTATCACAGAAAGACCGATGCCATCGCCGAATATGTGAAAGACTTTTCCCCTGACGGTGTCATCAACTTCTGCCACTGGGGCTGCAAGCAGTCTTCCGGCGGCGTAATGCTGTTAAAAGAAAAAATGCAGGAGTTAGGAGTTCCATTCCTCAACTTAGACGGAGACGGCATGGACCGACGCAACAGTCACGATGGTCAGATCAAGACTCGTCTGGAAGCATTTTTAGAGCTGTTGTAATACCCACGGCTCTACAGAATACTTTTTCATCTAGAAATAATGGAGGATGAGAAAATTGTTAGGCTATATTTGCAAATATACGCCCGTTGAGATTTTTGAATCTATGGGCATTGAAATAAAAAGAATAGAACCACAGGTGTCAAACTTCCACCAGGCCGATACCCTCATGCACTCCAACATGTGCTCTTTTGTAAAAGCGGTGTTGGAAGATGTTATGGAGGCGGATTACGAGGGTGTGATCCTTACCACTTGCTGCGACAGTGTCCGCCGACTTTGCGACACTTTAAAGGCTCAGTTCCCCGATAAATTCATCTATCTTTTGGACCTGCCACGAAAAGTGAATGATTTCGCATCCACCTTGTACGAAAAGCAGCTGACAGATATGATTGCCGCCTACGAAAGTTTTAGCGGAAAGACCTTTGACTCTGAAAAACTTCGGGAACTGACAAGCAAGCGTCATGCTGCTTCCAGATTAAAATCTGCCCCAAAGCAGGCGTACAATCTTCGCATCGGCTTGGCCGGGGCTCGTCCTGGCAACGACATCCGAAACATGTTAGAAAACCTAGGTGTCGAAGTGGCCTTTGACTTAACCTGTACTGGCACAGACAGAAACTATCTGTTAGATCAGGAACAGATTCTTAACAGCTATGCCAAAGCTCTGTTAAATCAGATGCCATGCATGCGAATGATGGACGCCACTAACCGCCACAACTTCCTTGCAGGGATGAAGGATCAGGTGGACGGCATTATCTATCACACCATCAAGTTCTGCGACATCTATGCATACGAGTATCACGCTTTGCGGGAGCAGCAGCTTGTGCCGCTGGTTCAGGTAGAGACAGATTCCACAGCCCAGTGCAGCGGACAGATTCTGACTCGCGCAGAGGCATTTTTAGAATCTCTCAGAGCATCCAAAGGCATCTCTCAAGGCGCCTTTAAAACAAAACAATTGGAGGATGGACATATGTACGTACTTGGAATTGACAGTGGTTCCACATCCACAAACGCTGTCCTGTTAGACGAAGAAAAGAATATCCGGGCTTTTGCCGTTGTACGCACTGGTGCAAAAAGCAACGACAGCGCCGACAAGATATTAGAAGAAGTATTACAGAAAGTAGGAATTGCTAAGGAAGATTTATCCTGTATCGTGTCTACCGGTTACGGTCGTGTCAGCATACCATTTGCAGACACTAATGTAACCGAGATCAGCTGCCACGGAAAAGGAGCTCACTTCCTGAATCCTTCCGTTCGCACGATCTTAGACATCGGCGGCCAGGACTCTAAAGCAATCAAGTTAAACGAGCACGGAGAAGTAACCGACTTTGTCATGAACGATAAATGTGCCGCAGGCACCGGCCGATTCTTAGAGATGATGGCCCGCACCCTTGAGATTTCTATCGATCAGCTAGGTCCAATCTCCCTTGGTTGGAAAGAAGACATCGACATCAGCAGTATGTGCTCTGTATTTGCAGAATCCGAAGTTATCTCTCTTATCGCACAGAATAAAGAAACTTCTGACATTGCACATGGTCTTCACAAAGCCATTGCAGGCAAATCCATCTCCCTTTTGAAGCGAGTTGGTCTAGAAAGCACTGTGATGATGACAGGTGGCGTAGCCAAAAACGTAGGCGTTGTAAAAACTTTAGAAGAACGTCTTGGGGAAAAACTTTTCATCTACGAAGAGCCAGAGATCATCGGCGCATTAGGCGCAGCATTGTATGCATTAGAAAAAATTGGTGTAAAATAAAAAGAAGCAGTTGCCGTTTTTATAGCGACAACTGCTTTTTGTATGTACATATATTATTTCACAACAACACTTCTACTCACAAATGACAACCTTTTCTAAAATATCCACAACTCTATCATAGCCATTTTTGCTGCTGTCGATACAGATATCGTAGCTTGTCATATCTCCCCACTGCTTCATGGTGTAGAAGTTATAATATGCAGCACGTTTTTTATCGATCTGCTGGATGCGTTTTTTTGCTTTATCTTCAGTCAAACCATCACGCTCCATAACAGTCTTGATGCGAGATTCCAACGGCGCATAGATAAACACCTTGATCGCATGATCAGAGTTTTTCAAGAAATAGTCCGCTGCTCTTCCTACGATAACGCATGGACCATTTGTTTCGATATCCCAGATTGCTTTCATGGAAGCATTCAAGGCTTTATTCTCCACACTTTCATCAATCCCTGCGCCAAGCAAGCCAAATGCATATGGATCTGTTGCCGCTGTAAAAAGCAGACTTCTTGGTTTCTCGTCAAAATTCTTCATTACAGACTCAGACAAGCCGCTTTTTCTGGCTGCCAGTTCTAAAATCTCTCTATCATAGCAAGGGATTCCCAGACGCTCTGCCAATCGTTTTCCGATTTCAAGGCCTCCGCTTCCGTACTGTCTTCCGATGGTAATAATTTTATCTGTACGCATATAAATTCCTCCCTGCCACAAATATTTCGACGCCATTTACATTTTTAAAACAATTCCCACGGCCGCGCCGATAGCCACAAAAACAATTGGATGTTTCTTCCATTTTAACACAAGAACAAACAATACCACAAACAATATCACGGCTTTCCAATCAAGAAGCACGCTAAGCTTTCCCGTTTCTTGAAAGAGGTCTGTGTGCAGCATACTGATCTTGAAAATCTGGTAACCTGCCGCACTGATCAATCCAACTACAACTGGACGCAAAATATCAAACACAGACTTTACATATTTATTCTCGTTGAATTTATCAAGCACTTTTGCAACCAAAATACAGATTACAACAGACGGCAAAACCAGCGACAACGTAGCTGTGATGCCTCCCAGCACTCCGCCTGCGTGAAAACCAGCAAATGTGGCCATGTTGATTCCGATTGGTCCCGGCGTTGACTCTGACACCGCAATCATGTCCGCCAACATCTCTACACTGTACCACCCTTTTGTCTCTGACAATTCCTGCAAAAACGGCAATGTCGCCATGCCGCCGCCAATGGCAAAAAGTCCAATTTTGACAAAGGACAGAAACAATTCTAAAAGCACCATCATTTCTGTTCACCTTCTTTCCCATCAGCCATGCCATGTCGCTCTTTTATCACCTGATACAGCAGGCCGCCTGCGATAGCACCAATCACCAGCCACACTGTAGACAGATTCACAAATGCCACAAGCACAAAGGAAGCCAAAAACAGAAGAATTCCCCACTTATTTTTGATTCCGGTCTTCCAAAGTTTGATGATTGAAGCAAGAATCAGCGCACAAACCGCCACACGAATCCCTGCAAAGGCATGTCCCACCCATGGGTTCTCCGCAAACTGCTCTAAAATACCGGCAATGCACAATATGATAATAATAGAAGGGGAAACCATGCCCAATGTGGCCATGATCGCCCCGCTAATCTTTTTCTGTTTATATCCCACAAATGTAGCCGTATTTACCGCGATGATTCCTGGTGTACACTGGCCTACAGCAAAATAGTTAAGGATCTCTTCTTCTGTAGTCCACTTGCGCTTGTCCACAATCTCTGCCTGAAGCAGTGGAAGCATAGCATATCCCCCGCCAAACATCACGATGCCAATACGGAAAAATGCGACATATAACTGCAACAATATATGCAAGGTCAAAACCCGCCTTTCTTACAAATCAATCTCTACCTTTCTTCCGGAGCTCACATAAGGAATGATCTCCACACCAGCAGAACGGAGCATACGCTTAGAAGCGATGACAGAAGCTGTCGCCGCGTACTTGTCATCTGCGTACACGATTGTCTTAATACCGCTCTGAATAATTGCTTTCGCACATTCATTACATGGGAATAAAGTCACATAGATCTTCGCCCCTTCCAGGTTCCCACCACGATAATTCAGAATGGCATTTAATTCACTATGTGTTGTATAGAAATATTTATTTTCTAATGGATCCCCATCTCTGCACCATGGAAATTCATCATCGGAGCAGCCGATTGGCATACCATTGTAACCCATAGACAAAATCTTGTTGGCCTGGCTAACGATACAGGCGCCTACCTGTGTGTTTGGGTCTTTGGAGCGCATTGCAGAAAGCTTAGCAACGCCCATAAAATATTCATCCCAGCTGATATAATCTTTTCTTTTGTCGCTCATATCTATCTCCTATACTTCTATTACCTGATGGCCAGCGGCCTTTATAAGTCTGTTCATAATTGCTTGTCCAATTCTCGGTGTGGCGAAACTTTCTGAGAAAATGCAATCCACATCCATCTCGTCATATTCACGGAGAATTCCGTACAGATGTCTTGCTATGGAATCTTCATCGTCCCTGCTGCCGATGCTTTTTACAACAGCGCCATAATAGTTAGACACCGTCTCATCCGTACCGATAACACCAGCCTTCTTGCCTTCTAGCGTACACTGGCGGATCATCCCATTAATGCGCTCCACCACCTTTAACGTCTCACCTTTTACAATAACAAGATTCGCTTTTGGCGCGTAATGTCTATATTTCATACCAGGAGCCTTCGGTTTCACCTGAGAATCTGCCGCAATAAGCCCAGGATCCACCTGTACTTCACCAATCACTTCTTCTAACATCTCCTTGGTAATATACCCCGGTCTTAAGATCATCGGCACTTCTTCACTGAGATCTACAATGGTTGACTCTAACCCGATGCCTACCGCACCGCCGTCAAGAATCATAGCAATCTTCCCATCCATATCCTGATACACATGTTCAGCCAAGGTTGGACTTGGTCTTCCGGAAGTGTTTGCACTAGGTGCTGCCACATAGCCACCGCCCTGTTTAATCAGTGCAAGCGCCAGCGGGTGATCTGGCATACGGATTGCAACCGTATCCATCCCACCGGTAGTCTCATAAGGCACCGCATCACTTTTTGGCAAGATCATCGTCAATGGTCCTGGCCAAAACTTATCTGCCAACGCTTTTGCCTTGTCCGGAACTTCCTGGACAATCTTATCCAAAGCAGAAAATTCTGCCACATGGATAATCAGCGGATTGTCAGATGGACGCCCCTTGGCCGCATAGATCTTTTTCGCCGCTTCTGGTCTAAGGGCATCTGCGCCCAGTCCATAAACCGTTTCTGTAGGAAACGCAACCAGCTCTCCCTGTCGGAGCAGCTGGGCCGCCTGTTCCAAAACTTCTGTATTTATTTGATCGTTGTTAATTTTTGCAAGTATCGTTTTCATACGTTAGATTATAGCACAGAACCAATGAGCCGCAAAACATTTTCTGTGTGGGTTGTGGTTTCCTCATCCAGCCGATCTTCTTCTATTGTTTCCTCTGGCTGATTAAAGTATTGCAACACGCCTTCTGCCACTGCCACAGCAATCTGTTTCTGATATTCCGGCTGAACCAATTTTTCTGTCTCCTCTGGATTGCTCAAAAATCCGCATTCCACAATCACCACAGGAATCCCTGTGTTTTTCAACATGTAATAAGAATCATTTTCTTTTATTTCTCTTTTATTCTCCGGATCCACCGACTCTTTTAGACAGTTTTGGATATAGGAAGCGACCTTTTTCCCATCCTCAGATCCGGAGCAATAGAACACCTGGGCACCTTTTACAGCCGGATCTGTAAAGCTATTTTGATGCACGCAGATTGTTAGCGCCGCCTGAGATTCATTCATCATCTGACATCGTTTGTTCAGATCTGACATCTTTCTACTGGAAGCCCCCTCTTCAGCCAGATCCACATCTTCCGTTCTTGTCATCAACACACCTATGCCGCGTTTTTCCAACTCTTCTTTTAAAAGCATGGACACCTGCAGGTTGATGTCCTTCTCCAGCACATCACCAACCCCAACTTTCCCCGGGTCTGCCCCGCCATGGCCTGGATCAATCCAAACAATCCGTTCCGGAGGGCGGCTGGCTTCTATCGCGTAGGTAATCTCCGCACCTTTTCTTCCACATACAAAAGCCATCGCAAACACAAACACTGTAAAAAAGATTTTCCATCGCTTTTTCATATATGCTCCAAACACGCATTCTTTTGTTCTTTTATATGCCTTGCTCCTCTTTTTTAGAACGCCATCTAACAAGAAAAGGCTCTGCAGAATCTCTTCTGCAAAGCCTAATTTCTACTAATTGATATATTTTTTGATCGTATCCCAGATGGTTGCCTTTTCAAATCCAATCTTCCAGGATGCTACACCTGCAAGGTTATTTTCTTTGAAGACTTTCAATTTCTCTTCGATAGAATTCTGATCTTCAATCCAGATCTTGTATGTGTCACCTTCGTGTACATATTCTGTATAATACTGTCCCACATCATCAAGCCATACCATTGTCGCATCGTTTACTGCAATTCTTGTATCAACTTCGCTCATGCTAACGGCTTCACTGGATACTTCATATCCGGTATCCGCTGTCTCTGATGGTGTCAGTCTCCACACTCTGGTATAAAGCGGCATACCTAAGATCAACTGGTCTGCAGGAACTTCCATCAACGTATCTTCCACACCCTGGCGAACAAATCCGATAGAAGCTACAGATCCTTCATCAGAACCGCTATAGTGTTCATCGTAAGCCATCAGAATCACATAGTCAGCAAATCTTGCCTGCTCATCACGATAGTACAAAGCAGTGTAAGCAGATGGTACATAATTATCTACAGATAAAACAATATCATTTTTTGCACATTTCAGAGAAAGTTCACGGACAAACTGGATAAATCCATCGCCCACTTCATCTCCCAATGCTTCAAAATCAACATTGATTCCGTCCAGATCGTATCTAACCGCTGCTGCGATCAGCTGATTTACAAGATTATCTCTCTTTGATGTAGTATTCAGCACAGATGCCACATCCACATCCGGATTCTCAAGATTGCTAACCAGTGCCCATACTTCCACGCCATTCAAATGACAGGCATTCACATAATCGCTGCTTGCAAGGTCTTTAATTCCACCCTCATTATCGTTCAGATAGAACCATGTTGGAGATAATACATTCACGCCTTTTGCTGTTGCCAGCACGCTGTTGATACTTCCATTGGCTGTCTGGTTTGTCACCTGATGCCATGCCAGGTTAATATCAAAATCTCTTGAAATCTTATCGTAAACAGGCTCCTCAAAAGTGCTTGCCACTTCTCCTGTCTGTTCATTGCCCAGGGCATCTTTCTCCAGATAACCGATAAATCCGTCATCTGTGCAAACTTTTCTCCAATTTTCAGTTTCTTCTATAACTGTTACCAGGTCTCCTTTGGAAACAGTTGTAAGAATCGGACTCTTGATTCCGCCTTTTTCGCGAACTTCTGTCTCTTTCTTTACTTTTGTATAGGATATTTCACCCCACTGACTGGAAACAACAAGACGGTTCACATCATCGGTGTACACCTTATATCGTATGTCTGTATACTGCTGCACAAAATCAATAGCCATATACATGTTGCCATCCTGAACAACGCAGACATCATATCCGCCAGGCAGTGTTTCTGTAGACTTTCCTACAGTATATTCTTCTGTATCAGGAACCACTTCCACCAGTTCTTCTGGCAGTGCATAGCGAAGAATCTCTTCTGTTCCATCCCAGAAAAATCTTCGATTCAACTGATCGTGAACAGTGTCGTAATCCACATAGGCCTCGTTGTCGATCAGCAAGCCATTTACTTCTGAACGCACACCATCCACAACTACAACCAGAGCCTCTTCCCCGCTCAATCCATAGTATTCTGAATAGTTGGTCTGTTCTTTTGTCGGTGTATATTTCTTAATCAAAGGAGTCAGCACTAATATCACAGCAACCACGATGATCAGTACAATAATCGCTAAAACTCCTACCATTCTTCTCTGTTTTCTTTTTCTTCTCCTGCGTGAAGCCATAAGGTCTCCTTCCTCTTTGGCCAATACCGGCCCGCATCTATAGTACATTCAGAAGTAGTATACCATGAATCCGACAATCTTTTCTACCATTATATGTACCTGACATAAAATCTTAATAAAAGATTCAAAAATACATCCAAAAATAAAGTGGGAAGCAACGGCACTGCTCCCCACTGTGTGTTGGCCGGTGCAGGTTTTAGGAATTCTGTCCCGCCAATTATTATTTAACAATATGACTTACTTTTCTTCTACACGGTCAAAATGTATCTGACTGATCTTACCTTCCGCAAACACATAATCTCTCATGTAGCTGATTTGTTCACGCAACGACATTCTCTGCGTTACTTCAAAAGAATTGCTGGGAAATCCATCCAACCAGATAGAAACGCCCTGATTCTCGAACTCCTGCAACTCTACCATTAAAATTTGTTCTTCCAAAAATTTATGTTCTTTCACGTGGCAATTCCCACCTTCTCTTTTTTCCGCTCTTTTCGTGACAAATTAAAAGCCAGCCTGTCTGCGTCTTTTCTACTAAATAACAGTTATCCATACACGTCCTTAACGTTCTAATTAAAATTCTAAACAACAGTTGCTCATTTTAGACAGGAAGGCAAAACCCCCGATCCTCCTTTCTGTTTGGCTTCCTCTGAAAAAATCAGGAGCGGTAAAGGAAACCCTGAAAGGCCCACAAAATAATATTCTGCGATAACAAAAAACACTATACCTGTATCATTCACGTAAAAAACGAGGAAATAATTACGAATCGTATAGATTTGAATTTAGAAACTTTGAATTTGCATAAGAAATGCTTTGTTTTAGAAAAATATCTTTCAACTTCCGATTATTCGGCGAACCCGTGCATATTATATATCATATTCCACTCGTTTTGCAACTAATACTTTCGTTTTTACCTTTTCTTTATAGTTTTTTCAGATTTATAAACTTGACGATAAGAATGTTTTTTTATATACTTCTCGAAAGCAAATGATAATTTAAATTAGCAAGGATGTGATGACGTGAAAATAGAAAAAGTGAATGATAATCAGATTCGCTGCACTCTTACAAAAGAGGATCTTGCAGACAGACAGATCAAGCTAAGTGAACTGGCTTATGGATCTGAAAAAGCCAAGATGCTATTTAAAGACATGATGCAGCAGGCTTCCAGCCAGTTTGGATTTGAAGCAGAAGACATTCCGTTAATGATAGAAGCCGTGCCTCTTTCAGCAGAAACTATCATGCTGATCATTACCAAGGTGGAGAATCCTGAGGAATTAGACACCAGATTTTCCAACTTCTCCGACCACACAGACAGCGAAGATGGGGACGACACCGTTTCAGATAACGACAATCCATTTTGCCATGATCCTGCTCAGGAGATTTTTGATCTGTTCCAGAAGATCCGCCAGGAGAAAGATGCTTTGGCAGCAGAACCTGCTAAAGAAGAAACGGTTTCTTCCACAGGGGCAGTAAAGATGTTTTCTTTCCAGGACTTGGACACAGCCTTTACGCTGTCCCAGTTGTTAAAAGGATTTTACACAGGAGATAACGCTTTGTATAAAAACGAGAAAGACAACAAGTATCACTTGGTGATCCGCCAGGGAGCCCACAACCTTTCCGAATTTTACAAAGTGTACAATACCATCGCCGGTTATGCTCATCCAGAGACCTATACACCGGGAAGCGAGGCATATTTTAAAGAACACTGCAAAGTGATCCTGCCGGAAAAAGCGCTTCAGGAATTAACTAACATTTAAAAATGCACACAAAAAAGGGGACTGTAATCAGTCCCCTTCATCATTGTAGTCAAAAACTATTTGTTAATAACTGCATTCAGCTTGTCTACTAATTCATCTGGATTGATTCCGTGAACCATAGCAGCCTGTTCGATTGTTTCCATCTGAGAAGATGGGCATCCGAGGCAGTGCATACCGATTCCTAATAATACAGGCACGATATCATCAACTGCATCTAATCTTAATAAATCGCCGATCATTGTCTGTTTTGTTACCATTTATCTATTTCCTCCTTAAATATAATATTCGTAAAATTACCTGTTACATTATATACTGAATCAAAAATTTATGCAATGCTGTTATTTTCCTGTGGCAGGCACTCTACAAAGCGCTCATAAACGTCAGTGGCATGTTTCTTGATATTCAGCGGACGCATCTGAGCATTTAAAAAACAGTGTGTTGTAGCGCCTTTTGCATGTAGCACTGTGCCGTCTTCGCTGTATACTTCATAACTTAAGCCAAAGCGAAGTCCGGTAAAATAATCCAGTTTTGCCAATACTTTTACCTTCTGTCCAAACACAACAGACTGCTTGTACTCACAATCCACAGAAAGCACTGGGATAATCAGGCCTCTTTCTTCTAACTTATCATAGTCTAATTCCACCTGTTTCAAAAAGGCAGTTCTGCACTCTTCAAACCAACGGATATAGTTAGAGTGATGCACTACTCGCATTGCATCTGTCTCGTAATATTGCACTTCATGATAATACACGATCTGTTCTTTCATAAATATTGCCCCACTTATTTATCATTTAATTTTTCTCTTTGTTTTTACGAGAATTTATGTATTTAGAAACCAAAAATGGTTTTTTTATTATATCCATGGAAGATATTACTGTCAACGAAATCTGTTTTCCCTTGCAAACTCCTTGATTTTTATATTCTTTTGTATTAGAATGTGACTTGAGCTTATAGCTTGCTGAAAAAGCAAACATATTTTATAAGGAGGAGATACCCATGGCATACGTAATTACTGATTCTTGCATTTCTTGTGGAGCATGTGCTGGTTCTTGCCCAGTTGGTGCTATCGTTGACAACGGTGCATACGCTATCGACGCTGATTCTTGCATCGATTGTGGAGCATGTGCTGGTTCTTGCCCAGTTGGCGCTATCACAGAAGCATAAGATTAATACTAATAAGATTAAAAACCCGTCGATTCCGACGGGTTTTTTTATGTTTCCTCCTGAGTGGCAAAGATTTTAGGCACTCTTTTTCTTTTCCAAAAAACTTCTTTTTCTCCTCGGACAACTTTCTTTTGCCGCTTTCGAAGGGTTTCATCCAGTTTGCGAAAGCGAGCCTCTTCCTGCTCTTCTTTCTCTCGCATCAAATAGTTCATTTCTTTGATCACCGTTTCTCCCACCTGTTCTCCCACCGTTCTGCTGAGCTCTTGATTATTTTCCACCAATGCTTTTTTTACGATCGAAGTCATAAGATTCTGAAACTGTTCCATCCTAATCGCCACATCTGCTGTTCCTGCAGCAGGCAGCGGCACAAGTTCCGCGCTTTTATCGGCCGTCTCAGCCAAACTTTTTTCTATGTAAAAGAGACGCTCTTCTTCCGCCCACGGATTCTGGCTGTGCAGCAGCATCTTGATAGCCCGAAGCTGATAGCCTCTCTGCTTCAGCACTCGAATCCGATCAAAAGTCCTTATCCATTCTTCTGTATAGTAACGATGTCCCATCTCATTGCGGGGAACATCCAGATCTAATTCTTCTTCCCAGTAACGCAGCACATGGGCTTCCATCCCCAGCTTGTCCGCTGCGTCAGAAATCATGTATCGCACTTCACTCACATTGCACCCTCCTTCAACACGTATTCTGGCACTATTCATAGTACCACCCTGCAAAAAAAGCCGTCGACAAAACTTGTCGACAGCTTTCTTATATTTTTATACGGCGTCAAATGTAAGAATTACTTTAAATAGATCTCCATCTAACTGAATGTCAAAAGTACCTTTCTGCATAACGGTAAGATTTCTTGCAATCTCAAGCCCAAGACCACTGCCTTCTGTGTTTCGGGCAACATCGCCACGGACAAATCGTTCCATCAGTTCATCCGCACTGATGTTCAACGGTGCCTCGGAGACGTTTTTGATAATCAGCTCTACCTTTCCAGCCTGCAATTTGCCATCCACATACACGCGAGAATATGGCTGAGCATATTTAGCTGCATTGTTGTACAGATTCTCGATTACTCGCCACATGCGTCTTCCATCTGCACAGATGTATACATCAGAATCCGGAAGTGTGCAAACCAGCTGCAGATTTCTCTTGGCAAATTTTTCTTCAAATTCACCATTTGTCTGATACAGAAGCTGTTTCAGATTCAGGTTCTGCCATTCAAGAGCGATATTTCCAGAACTGATTTTTGCTGCTTCCATGAGGTCTTCTGTAAGATTCTTCAGTCGCAGCGACTTCTGTTCTAAGATCTCAATATATCCACGGATCTTTGGGTCCTGAATATCTTCTTTCTTCAAAATATCAACATAATTGATAATCGATGTAAGAGGTGTCTTCAGATCATGAGACACATTTGTGATCAGATCTGTCTTCATGCGCTCGCTCTTCATCATACGTTCAAGAGCTGTCCCCATACCTTCCTTGATATTGTTAAGATCCCAGGCCATATCCAGTTCATCACCGGTAAGCTTATCCATCTTAATCTGATAATCTATATTACCACCGGCTATTTCGTGAATTCCGTCCTTTATGCGCTGCTTCTGGAGACACTTCTTCATTAGAAGAACAATCAGAAGGATCCAGATAATAATCAACAGGATAACCGCCATAGCTACCGCTTCCGTAGCAAATCCAACCCCTATGATAACCAGATGACCTGCACAGATAATCAATGCCAGACACATTAATTTTCCGGTGACTTTTCTGTTTTTATAAAACTTCTTGATTCCGCCTGAAATGGCTTTTACCAACATTTTAATAATACTGTTGGTAAGCATGTTGCCTGACTTTCCTTTGTGAACAAACGTCAAGATATGCCATATTGCAAGAAGGATACAGCCAATAACAGAACCACCTGCCACAATCAGAAACGCCACTGGTCCGTAGTAACCTAAGCCATCCAACAGCGTGGCAATTATCAGCATTACAATGATCCAAATGACCAAGAATATGGCAGCCATAATCTCAATCGGACATTTTCTTGTAAATGCACTGGCTTTTACACCCTGATCGATCGCGTTAACTGCACCTTTCCCCGCTCTTCCAATGAGACTGTTTGTTCTCATATTCTTGGACTTTCCTTTAATCACAAGCGTAAGAATCTGCCATGCAGCCAATGCCGCAAAACCTGTTCCCAAAGCGGTTGGCACAATACAATCCCAAAGAATGCCTCCATAGCCAGAATAGTTCACATTCCAAATTCCGGTGTAGATTAGGGCATATACCACCAGGGCGTATGCTATCCAAGCACCTACATCCAACAGCAGAAGTGCCTCTATCGGAACATTTTTTGCAAATCTGCCTGCGTAACGGGCCTTTGTCTTGTCTCTTTTGCCAGCCCAAACCACAGACAACACAGCAAACACAATCACGCCCACAGCTCCCGCTGCTACAGAAAGGAGATACCAGTGCATATTGCCATAGTGAAATTCATATGTGACATAATTGTTATAAAACCACTGACTCATCTCAGTCAAAAGTATTGAATCTGTCATCAGTGGATTGATGGCCATCACGTACTGGGCTTCTGTTAGCCCTGCACCGTACTGCAGATAATGATCAATATCTAAATAATTCGCATATTCACTGGAAAACTCATTAGTATGATCATAAACATCCTCATCTAATGCATAATATGTGTTTCCTGTATACGCTGGATATTCGTTTCCATCCTGGGCGTCAGTTTCCCTGGACAGGATCTCTTCCTGCACATCACTTAAAACGTCTGTATCCCAAGCTGGATTGTTGGTCCAGTATTTATCTCCTGCGCTGATCCAATAATAAGCATAAGGAGGTATATCAGACTCCACTACATCGGTCTGATTCTCAAACTGCTTGCTCTCAACCGCCAATCCCACTTTTTGAATGGCTTTCGAAAGCTGTTTGTAAGTATCCATCAAGGACACTTCTCCTGGGTACTGAAGTGCATAATCACCGATGTACTCTCCGCTTTCTGGCAATATCAGATCCAATGTTCTTCCCTGCATATACAAATATTGGAATGTAGGTCCATAATTGCCATAATAGAGTTCTTCCAGTATGTCAGGATCTAAATCTGACAACCCGAACATATATCGAGATGCAAATTCCTCCCAGCCAATACTCATCAGCGCCCCGCTATCTTCCGGCAGTTCTGGACATGCTTTTACCTGATCTCCCTCTATGATATACAAGCACATATCCGCTGCATAAACAGCGTCATACGATGTTGAAAAATTCAGATAGTCTTCGATTACACCGCCGTCACCATTGCGAAACGCATACAAACGGCCTAATGAATCCACAAAATATTCACTTGTCTGATACTCCGCTTCCATCTTTGCAATGATTTCCGGATAATCAGCAGGAACATTTTCCGCCATCTGGATCATGTCATCGATCTTTTGTTCCACATCTTTCCCATACATGGTCACCAAATCTGCCATGCGATAAGTTGTTGACGGATTCTTGTCTGTGTACAAAATCCCTGCTGCAAGATTGGAAATGTCTATCTTGGCATCTTCATTATATTCACCATTTTCCCAGAACGCCGCCTCTTCTAACTGGTCATTGCAATTCTCGATCACCTCAGTGTTGGCATATTCCTGCGTACTTCTTAACTGGAAATAATCATACTTACACAAAGCCTCTTCAATGCTTACACCTGCATTAGCTACAATCACAGTGCACGCTGTTCCAAAGGAAAAAGCCGCAGCAAAAATAATCACCAGGATTACGGCGATTACATTTCGCACTCGTCGTCTTGGTGGTTTCACTGGTTTTTCATTTTCAGCCTGCCCTTGGGCTTCTTTATAAAGGTTTTCTTCTTTTCTCATGGGTTCTCCCTCCAAATGATTTCGGATCACACATTTACAGACGGCCGTCATACACCATCTGCAAATCAAAAGAGAACATATCTAATCTTTTATTATCATTCTTACTTACAGTCTGCTCTCCTTATTGAACAGGAAGGTTCTCGATCTTATACCCAACGCCCCAGACAACTTTCAGGTATCTAGGCTCTTTTGGATTAATCTCAATCTTTTCTCGAATGTGACGGATATGTACAGCCACCGTATTTTCCACATTTACAGCATCTTCTTTCCAAATGCTTTCATAGATCTGCTCAATAGAAAATACTCGACCTTTATTTTTCAGCAGAAACAGCAAAATGTTGTACTGCATCGGAGTCAGCTTCTGCACTTCCTCTCCATCAATCGTCACCTGCTTGGTATCGTCGTTGATCATCAGCCCGCCAGACTGATACACATTGCTCTCAGCCACCTGCATCGTACCCAGGCGAGTGTATCGGCGAAGCTGGGATTTCACACGAGCAATCAGCTCCATCGCATTGAATGGTTTGGTAATATAATCGTCTGCGCCAACATTCAATCCAACCACCTTGTCTGCATCTTCCGTTTTTGCGGACAAGATAATAATTGGCATATTGTACTGTTCTCTGATCTTGATGGTGGCGCGAATGCCATCCATGCGCGGCATCATCACATCAACCAGAACAAGATGCACCTCTTCTTTTTTCAAGATTTCCAGCGCCTGGATTCCATCATAGGCTTTCAAAACCCGATAGCCCTCCGGCATCAGATAGATCTCAATGGCCTCAACGATTTCTTTATCATCATCGCATACTAAAATGTTCATAAAATCACCTCCCCAACATTATAAAACAGACTGTCAAGAATAGATACGTTTTTCTCTATACTAAGACTAGCAAATAATTCTTTTTAAAAAGTCCGGTAATTCTTAAGAAAAACTTAACAGCCGCCTTTGAAATTTCTAAAATATGCGAGAAATTACAGTTTACACCTCGCAAACATCAAAACTGCCTCATTTCACCAAAGAAAGAAGCGCCTTTCCTGCCACGGAAAAGGCGCCTTCCTTTTTAAAAAAATTTGTATGGTATATATGGTTTAGGTAAAGTTTTAAGCATTATATTAAGCTGCTACTGTAAGCTGTGTCAGTGATCTTGACCCATTTGTAAACAAACGATAGTAGATCTCTCTGCATTTTTTCAAATTCGCAAAAATCTTCTGTGCCACTTCCGGCTCATGATACACTTTCCACTCTCCGCAGCACAGGCCGTTCTTGCCGTTGTTTTCAATAAAACTTTTGATGTCAGCCAGGGGATAACCTAAGAACACTCCAATCTCGTGTGGAAATCCCTGCGGATCAGCTGCAATTCTATCCTGCAGTCTAGAAATTGCCTTCTCTACATCGAAGTCACAATAACCGCAATCTTCCAAAAACTGACACACATCTTCATCCTGAAATCTTTTTGCCAGCAAGGTTGGGCGATAAACCAATATCAATATTCTGCTGGCTGACTGATGAATGATCTGAATCTTTATGCCTTTCTCTAAGATCATCTCCTGAATCTTAGAAAGGTCTTCCTTATAACTTTTATGATTTGGACAAGACATCATGTTAGCACACTTTAAACCGGCCATAGTTGGCGCACAATGTCTGATAAAAAACTGAAAAAATGATTCTCTATTAAAATCTCCCATGGTATCCTCTCCCACTCTCAAAACACTCTTGTTTATAATAGTTAGTTTCGACTAACCCTTGCTTATAACAAAAGGCTCTTGTTTTTATCCAACAAAAGCCTTTGCTTGCTGAAAAAGGTTTGATTATTGGTTAGCCTTGACTAACTATCTTGATTATAAGATACAATACCTTCCTTCACTTGTCAATATTATTTTTTACAAATTATTCCTGACGCAGGAATTCACGTGCTTCTTCTTCGCCGCGAAGAACACGTAAGCCGCCTAATGCTAAAGATTCCATTTCGTTTTCGCCTGGATATACTGTTACTGGAGCAATCCACTGAACACGTTCTGTAACCATGTCTGTGAACATCTTGGAGTATGCAATACCACCAGTAAGAACGATGCCTTCGATATCGCCAGCTACCACACATGCTTCTTCACCAACACATCTTGCTGTCTGGATTGCCATTGCTTCGTAAACAGCCTTTGCATATTTGTCGCCATCAGCAATCATCTTCTCAACTTCACGAGTGTCGTTTACGCCAAGGTGAGCTACAATACCGCCTCTGGATTTTAATTTCTTTGTCATTTCTCTTCCTGTCATTCCGGAATTGCCCATGTATTTTGCAAATGACTGGATTGGAAGCTTGCCGGAACGTTCTGGGGAGAATGGGCCATCTTCGTCATTGATAATGTCTGCTACTTTGCCGTCATACTGAAGAGTAACAGAGATACCTCCACCGAGATGTACAACGATCAGTTTGCAATCTTTATAAGATTTGCCATGTTCTCTAGCATAACGCATTGCTGCTGCACGAGTGTTTAAGTTGTGACCGATACCACGTCTTGGAAGCTCTGGAAGACCTGTGATTCTTAAGCTGTCCCACATCTCATCAACAGTAACACCATCGTAAATAAATGCTGGAATTCCCAGTGGTCCTGCGATAGAATCTGCGATTACCGCACCAAGGTTAGATGCGTGTTCCATCGCTGGTTTGTTCTTTAACTGCCAAACCATATCTTCATTAACTCTGTATGCGCCAGCTTTTACCGGTGGAAGGAGGCCGCCTCTTGCAACGATGCCTGTTAAGGAATCAAGGGCTACTCCTTTTTCTGCTAATACATCTAAGATCATATCCTTACGGAATTCAAACTGGTCAACAATAAGATCATACTGCGCGATCACATCTGCAGAATGAGAAATACTTTCTACAAACAGCTGTTTTTCATCTTCGTAAACAGCGATTTTAGTAGAAGTGGAACCTGGATTCAAAATAAGTAATTTTTCCATAAAATCCTCCTGTCAGTACATATTTCGTCCATTATAACATTTATAAACTCTTATTTCAACAATGATATATTATATATTATGCACGATATTTTCAACTGGGCGTAAGCGCAATCAAAGTTAATAAGGCCTATACCCGCATTTTATTTGGGCAAAAAAAGAGCCTTTCTATCACCAACGGTAATAAAAAGACTCTTCTTTTATTTTGTTAGTTTTCGACACCCCTGTCAAATACCCTATATACCCAACTATGAGATAATTTAAAAGTTATTTATTTGCAGAATTTGGTCTGCGAATTAACAGAAATACAATGAAGCCTGCAACTACGCATCCGATAAGCATGAAGATTGTAGCAAGGTAAGAACCTGTATTATCATATAACTTACCAGCAATTGTGGATGCAAAAGATGCAATGATCAGGTTTGTGTTGATCAGTGAGAAGTTCATTGGGTAGTTTGTTCTACCAAAGAAGTCGCTGATGATTGCAGAGTTTGTAGGTGTAACACCGCCGTATGCGAAACCGCCAACAACGAAACCTAAAACGATAAAAGCAAAACTTCCTGTTACAATAGCAAGGATCAGAATCAAACCAGCTACAATGAAGATAATCATATCGATGATCATTGTTGCTTTGTAACCTTTTTTATCAAACAGCGCACCAAAGAATACTCGACCGATACCGTTACAGATAGAGATCAGACCTACTACTGTAGCGATTGTACCTGCTGCAACTTCTGGACCAACCTGTTTTGCAATACCGCCTGCCTGAGAAACAAGAACAAGACCTGCAGCACTTACTAAGATTGCCCAAATGTAATAGAACCAGAATGCTGGTTTACGAACCATTTCACCAGAATTGATATCAGAAGCTGGTTCACGAACTGCTTTCTTTTTCGCTGGTGCTGGTGGAACAAAGTCAGCCTTTGGTTTGGAGAAAATAAGACCACATACGATCAGAACCACACAGATGATCACACCGATCATTCTGAATGTCATCTTCCATCCATCTCCACCATCTGTTGGTGTAACGAATGCATATAATTTACCAACAATAAATGCGCTCAGACCGAATCCCATAAGCATAACGCCAGAGATAAGACCCTGTTTGTCTGGGAACCACTGAGACATTGTACTCATAATTGCATTGTAAGCGAAACCAGAACCAAGACCACAGATAACACCAAAGCCAAGGTATAACATAGCTGGTGAGTCGCCTGTTAAAGATGCAACCATAAAACCAATAATGAATAAAACACCGGAAAGGATAAGATAAACTTTTGGGCTTACCTTCTTTGCAAAGATTCCGGCAAGAAGACATCCAACACAGAATAAAGCCATAACAAGTGTAAATGTTAAGGAAAGCTGTGCTGCTGTCCATGTTGGGTTGTTAGCACCGATTGGCTGAGACATTACAGACCAGGCATAAACAAGACCCGCACACAATAAAACAATAACGCCGATAACAGCGTAGATCCAACGATTCAAGCTTTTCATCGTCAATCCTCCTTCAAATTTCTACCATTTGCTGCGTCTTTGCAAATATGTATCGGTATGCACATCGCAAAGACTTACCTAAGACCTTGTGACACCGTTTTCATCAGCCTAAGCCGACGTGTATACACGGCATCTTTAAAACGAACTTAGCTATTATAACCGATTGATTACCCATATGCAAGTCATACAGCTATTTTTTTCTTTCTGTGCGCAATCTAGTTTTTGACAATTTTTCTTCCCAGTGCTTACGATCCACCACACCGACAGCATCGATCAGATCTTGGTTTTTTTCCAGGAAATCAAGCAGTTTCTCCCCTGTATAATCAGGCGTTTCTGCCATTTTTGCAAACTCTTCCCTCATCTTATCATACTCTTCGTGCAATTTTTCTTCAGAGTATTCTCTGTATTTTTTTGGTCGTTTTCTTTTCCACATCTCATCTGACAATTTTTTAAACATATTTTCCTCATCCTTTTCTAGAAAAAGTCCATATTACCAAACATTTTCCCTCATCGAAAGAACATAAAAACCCGCTCCCACTTGATTCTAACTGTGTTTTCAATTATTATATAAGTTAAGTCTAATATCTACAATAGGATAACTGCGACAAATTACAGTTTTCGTTATCTTATATAGTATTTTTTTGACAGATTTTAGACTTTCCACAGACATGTGAAGAAGGAATAACGATATGGATAAATACAAAAATCTTGTTGACGTATTAATAGAACGATATAGAACCCAACCAGAACGTGTGATTTACAAGTTTCTTGATTACAAGGGAGACGATTGCAACATCGAATCCCATACGATTCGGGAATTGTATGTAAAGTCACTGGAGATGTGCTATGCCTTAAAGTCCAAGGGCCTTCGCAAAGGTGACAGAGCAATCATCTTCTCCATGCAGGACTGGGGCACCATTTATGCTGTTTATGGTTGCATGATGGCTGGCGTAACTTTTACTTTGATTCCACCTCCATTGGACGAGGGCAAGATCGAGCGTTTTATTGCCGTACTTAAATCCTGCAAACCAAAAGCCCTTATATCCAACTTCGCACTGGAGCAGTCCTCCAACACAAGCTTAACCGGCCGTTTGTTAAAGGAAGCTTTTTTCAATGTAGTAACTCTAAAACGAATCTACACAGACCAATTACTTCCTTATACTAATCCTGCAATTATTACAAGAACACACGACAATGATCTTGTTTATCTGCAGTACACATCCGGTTCCACCAATGCACCAAAAGGCGTTCGCATTACCCAAAAGGCTCTGATGAAAAACATGGAGCAGTGTGATGCTGTGTACAACTTTAATTATGGAACAATGGGAACCTGGGTACCATTCTTCCACAACCTTGGATTAACCATTACTATTTTCATGCCGCTGTGCATGACCAATGCTACAATCTATCACATTCAGACAATGCAGTTTTTAGCAAATCCAAAGATCTGGATCAAAGCATTATCTGAATTCAAGCTTACCCTTACCGTTGGTCCTGGGTCTGCTTTTGATGCAGCTACACGTATTTTTACTCCGGAAGAAGCTGCCAAATACGACCTGTCCCACATGACACATCTGATGAACGGGTCCGAATATGTTAGTCCAAAGACAGTAGAAACTTTCTCTAAAATGTTTAACCTGGCACCAAACGCTATGGCTCCTGGCTACGGTCTTGCAGAGAACGTGTGTCTTGCCTGTGTTGCCAGCCAGGACTACAGAGTTTTACATTTAGATATGGAAGCATATCAGAACAACAAGCTAATTGAAAGTGATGCGCCAGACGCAAAACAGATTGTAGGCCTTGGCCCTGCTGTCAAAGATCTCACCATGTTGGTATGCAATCCAAAGACCCGACGCGCATACAAGGACATGCACATCGGCGAAGTGTTTATTAGCGGTGACAGTGTTGCTGACGGCTATTGGGAGAATCCAAAAGAAAGCCGCAAGTTCAAGTATAAGATCGAAGGCTATGACGGTGACTTTTACAAAACTGGCGACCTTGGTTTTATGAAAGATGGTTACCTGTACCTGACAGGCCGAATCAAAGAAATGCTGATCGTCAACGGTCACAATGTATATCCAAGCGACCTGTTGCTTTTGATCCAGCAGGGAATCCCTTCCCTTGCTACTGCCCCAATGGGATTTTTCTCCTACAATGACGGGCAGAAAGAACAGACCGTTTGCTGTATCGAGGCAAAATCAGACATCGGATTTGAAAAACGAGTATCTCAGATCAATGCCCTTGTATCTGAGCGTTTCGGTTTTTCCTTCCACGATATCATCTTTGTTCCATTAAACTCTCTGCCTCGCACAGACAACCGCAAGCTGCAGATGCTGAAAGCCCGCAAGATGTATCAGGAAGGCAAACTGGAGATTTTGTACAGCAGTCATCTCCGCCGCACTTCAAAAGCAGCCAGCGGCACTATTATTGACAAATCATTGGAAAAAGCAGACGAACTTGTTGTTCAGGTAAAATCTGTTTTTGATAAAGTATTAAAAATTGAGCACTATAATCTGAATGACTCCTTCCTGGAGTTAGGCGGCGACTCACTTATGGGATTCGAATTGGCCAACAAGATCGAGCAGCAGTTCCACGTTAAGCTGGATCTGCGCGAATTGCTGTTGGACTCTTCTGTTTCCGGTGTTGCTTCCTATCTTAGAAGGGTTCTTTCCGGTGCAAAAG
>JAZQSD010000007.1:0-39871 GCA_045629925.1 Eubacterium sp. | reverse complement strand
TATGCATACCTGCTTCGTGAAGAAGATGCTGTTTCTGAATTTCAGTTATTTCTATTAGAACTAATACATAAAATACCGACATCTCTTTTGCAAAATGGTAATACTGGCAAATTAACGAATTATATATCAACTGCAATAATTAACCACTACAATCAGATGGTGTCAGATAAAATCTGCAAAAAATCTTTCATACCATTTTCTTGCTATTCAAAAGAAGAGCAGCAAAGTATGTTGAATACGCTTTACAAGAATGATAATACGGATTTTGAGTTGTTTGATCTCTTACATAAGGCATTAACGCCTAATGAAATGAATGTGCTGATTTTACGATACTGGGAACAATACACGATACAAGATATCGCTAATTTTAAAAATGTATCTAGACAAGCTGTTAATCAAATGCATTCAAAAGCATTAAAAAAATTAAAATACTTTTATGTTAAATAGTATTACGACGGTTTACATTATAACGATATTTTTCTCTTTCTATTATGAATTTGCAAATTCCAAATCATAATTTTAGGAGGTACTAAAATGTTATTAAAGAAAGGTGACACAGGTTCACAGGTCAAATATTTACAGTATACTTTACACATTTTATGTTGTTCCCCAAATGCCTTTACAGGTACTTTTGGTGATGCAACAGAAACAGCCGTTAAAAAATTCCAGGAAAAATTCGGTATTACCGCAGATGGTGTTGTTGGTGATGCAACATGGAATGGATTATGTGGCGAAATTCGTCCTATAAAACAGGCATTATACGACAAAGGCTATTTCCATGGTTGGTTAGATGGACTTGCAACCAATGTTGTTTATGATGCAGTAGTAGAATTTCAGAATGATTATGGTTTGTCCCCAGATGGACAGGTAGGTACCGTAACAAGAAACAAATTAATGCGTACTGGATCAACAGAAGTCGGTGATAACGAAATCCCACTTGAACAGGGAGATGCCGGTGATAACGTATTATATCTTCAGTATGGCCTTAAAATTCTTTGTTGCAGTCCTGGCACTATTGATGGTTCATTTGGAACAGGTACATTCAATGCATTAAAAAAATTCCAGGAAAGATACAATCTTACTGCAGATGGTGTCTGTGGACATGCAACATGGAATAAAATGAAAACGCTTATCAGCGAAATTCAGACCGCACTTCTTAATAATGGATACGCAATTGGTGAAGCGGATGGTATTGCTGGTCCATCCACATATGAGGGTGTTGTTTCTTTTCAGGAAGACAACGGTTTAACTGTAGATGGTCAGGCTGGTCCTGCCACACGCCAGTTGTTATTAGGTTCTGCAGGTGATGGTGGTAGTGATTCATTCCCATTGAAAGTTGGTTCAACAGGCCTTTTAGTTAGATGTTTACAGCAGGGATTACTTATCATGTGTCGTAATCCAAAATCTAGATCCGGTGTTTTTGACGCCGATACATCTGCTGCTGTACAGCGTTTTCAGTCTGCAAATGGACTTACTGTTGATGGTCAGGTTGGAACACAGACCTGGGAAAAACTGCGTTCAAGTTTAAAACCAATTCAGCAGGCCTTAGCTAACAAAGGATATTCTGTTGGCGTAGTTGATGGTATTGCCTATGACGCATTTTTTGAATCTGTATTACAGTTCCAGCGAGACAATGATTTAACAGCAGATGGTATGGTTGGAAGTTCTACACTGGCTCTGTTAGGTGTAAATAGTTCTGGAGGTGGAAGCGGAACTACATCATCTACTTTAAGATTAGGATCTAATGGTTCATTAACAAAATATTTACAGCGAATCCTAAAGAAATTAGGATACAGCATTTCTATTGATGGCGATTTTGGTTCCAAAACAGAATCTGTTGTAAAATCATTTCAGACAAAATACTCCTTAGGTGCAGATGGTATTGTTGGCGGTGGTACATGGGCTAAACTATTTAGTTTATATTCTGTAACTGCATCCGGTACCGATGCTGAAAAGATGGCTAATGTTGCAAAACATGAATTATCATGGGGATTTGTTGAAGATAATGCCAATAACATTACTCCGTATGGTCAGTGGTATGGTATGAATTCAGCCGCTTGGTGCGCAATGTTTGTATCTTGGTGTGCTCACCATGCAGGTATTCTGGAGAGCAAAGTGCCTAAATTTGCATATTGTCCAGAGGGTGTATCTTGGTATCGTGCAAGAAATAAGTATTTCTACAGAGATAGCAATTATACCCCAAGAATTGGTGATACCGTTTTCTTTTACAGTCCATCAGCTGGACGTGTTGCCCATACAGGTATTTTGATTGAAGCCACAGCTACAACAATTAAAACCATTGAAGGCAATACTTCAGACGGTGTATATGAAAAAACATACAATAGATCTAATACATATATCGATGGATATGGCTGTAATGATGGTCCATTAGCAACAGCTATTGAAGAAACTGATACTAATGTTATCGATGATGCAGTTCTCAGAAAAGGTGTAGATTATTTAAATGCTTGTAATAATGTTGTTGTCAAGGATACATCTAGTGGAAAGTATATTGTAACCAATGCAACAAACCCAACTCCAATAACTTTCGAATTAGGTATACCATGCGTTTACACTATCGCACCAAACATCACGGTTACAACAAAAATCGCCAAAGAATATACATTATATAACAATTTTAATGATAATTTTTATGATACAACAAGATTAGATACATTTACATTTGATGTAGTTGATGGTGATTTAAAATATGGAACAAGTTTTGCAAAAGAAGGCCTCATTATCGGTATTGGTGGTTTAGATTCTGCTTTTAAACAAGATTGTATTAATATTTTAGATTCACTTGCAATTGAAGTTGAAGATGGAAATATGAAAGTTGGTGTTGAGTTTAGTACTGATCCACTTAATGCTTATTTAACAATTGCTTATACCGTCAAACATTTACTAGAAATAAATGCTTCTTATTCAGAAGAAATCTCATTTACGTATGCTGTTACTGTAAGGATGCCAAATGAAAATTCAATTAATGAATGGCAGCCTGGTTTAGTAGCAGTCGGTGTAGTTGTTGACGCTTTTGAATCCCATCCAGAACTTGGCTATTTACTGCTTGCAGTCTTATTGATTGTACTTGCAGGACCAGTAAATTCAATTCCAGCTATTATTCAGGCGCTAAGGGAGGTAGCTCAAAAAGTTCAAATAGCATAAAAACCTAATCATATAGATGAGAAGTATTTGTCAATTACAATCCAAATAACTTAGATAAAGCCCCGACTGTGTATTTTCAGTTGGGGTTTATTTTAGTATAGTAAAAATTGTAAAAATTTGATATGTTATAAATAACTAAATAATTAAATAGTTAGTGTCTCTGCTGAAAAATTAATACATGTGATGATTCGTTACGTTATATTTATGTTTGGGGATAAGGTTTTCTTAAAAAGGATCACATATGATATATTCAGGAAATACTACTACAAAATATTGCAAAAAATATTGAAAGGTTAAGAAATGAATCTAAAGTTTTTTAAAATAGTACCTTTGTTAATAGTATTTGTGTGTGGTTGTTCAACTGCAAATCACATACCAAATGATATATCCGTTGATGCGCCGATTACAACACCGCTTTCGCTAGAGTCAAATATCTGTTTTTTGTGTAGTCATGACTATGAAAATGGTATTGAACTCTATGATAGTAATGGTGAGTTAATTTTCGAATTAGAAAATGCTCGAGTGGATTTCTGTACAACGGATAGTGGAGTGTTGATTGAACCCACCGCAGGTCAAATCCCTAATTCTAGTTATCTTTTTATCTCTCAAATGAATGGAGAAAAAACCTATTCTGGTGTATGGGATGTTATAAATCAAGATTGGAAATTGCCATTACAAAGAGGAACAGGTGATGTTACATCTATCGAAAATGTTTTTCGATGGTACTCCATCGGTAGTGAAGAAGAAATTCTGAGATATAATTTCCAGTTTGAAAGAATAGACGAGTTAACATTATCAACTACGTTTCCTTTCAGTGCGAATGATAGGTACTACAGAACTTCTGTATATGATCACGGATTATCCTATATAGCTGATGAAACAGGTCATTGTGTTTTAGACGGTGTTACATTCTGGGAACGGAATCAACATTTAGGGATTCTCGAGGCCTTCCCATATAATTCTGTTGAATTGCGCTATATTTATGATGACAAATATATGTTTTTATATTTCGAACAAGAGAATCCTCCTTATTCAGAACCAGTAAGCTATTCGTTTGTTTGTGATTTAGAAGGGCACATTTTGTGCTCAGATTATAAACACAACTCTGTTACAAACCCAATTGATCAATATATGGGAGACGAAAGCCATGTGTTTTTATTGCATGATTTAGAAAATGGCAGTTCCTTTTATATCGACAATTACACAGGAGAAAAATATATGCTCCCAGATAATGATTGGCGTTTTATGAATGAGACATATTTCATTGATGACAGAGGATATGATGGGATTTTAATTTATGATGCTAAGACTCAGTCAACAGGGGCCACATTCTTTGATGATATTGATAATTCTCTTACAGGAGCAGACGAAATCTTTGTGTTTGGATTAAACTCGTATGCGATAACAACTGACTACCATGGTCTTATTGTTCTGGATGGTCAACCACAAAATCTTCCACCAGACACAGAAAAAATACTTGTGAAAGATGGTCCATATACCATTATTTCATATGGTTCAAAAGAAAATCCGTATGATTACTCTTATGTTGTTGATAGCGAGGGGCATTTGGTTTTAGAAACAGAAGAAACGGTTGTATATGCAGATGCACAGTACTATATCACCATCATGGAGGATGCTTCCTATAAAATTAATTGCTTTGAAGGATCTGTAACAGAAAATCATCCGATCTTAACCGATAGCAAGATTCGATTTGATGAGATACCCGCACCATTGTTAAATATATCAGAGAATGCGATTGATAATTAAACACATCCACTATATTTAGAGAACTGGAATTGGAGATAAATACTTATGAAATGTCCATACTGCAATGAACAAATGGAAGCAGAAGATTTTATCACTTCAGCTTATTCAGTAAAACATTTACTTAAAATTAATGCTTCTTGTTCAGAAGAAATTTCATTTACATATGCTATTACTGTAAGAATTCCGGATGATGATAGGGACGATTGGCAGCCAGCTTTGGTAAAAATCGAAGAATGTATTGCATATTATAAAGAAAATCCTGATGAAGGTTTTCTGCTTCTTGCAATGGTATTAATTTTGGTTGGCGGTGTGTCTGGTGTGGTTGCAGCTATTATTACAGCTCTTTCCAGACTAATTTATCAGACTGCTTAAAAGTATAGGAGTCACCATCTAGGTGGCTCCTAATTTTTGTGCATTTCAAAAAAATATTATAAAAATCAATATTCGTTATATTTCTGTAATATTTTTTCGTTATAATTAAAAAAATAGTTCAACATTTTAATAACGAAAGAGCAAATTATTATGAAACACAAATTCTTGAATACATACAAAAAAGTTGAAGAAACAAGAGTTTATCTGACGTTTGCGTTAGTAGTCTTATATGTTGTTGCAGGAGCCAATCCAGTTAATCCACAAGAATTACTATTGATAGACCTGATTTCAGGAATATATAGTGAATGGTATACATATGCAGAATTAAAAAACGGTACAAATCTTGATTCAGGAAATGGTTCATATACACATACATTTTTAGTGAATTAAAAACATAAAAAGGTTAATTTGAAGAAGGGAGTGTGTGATGAAAAAAGTATATTGCTTGTTAATTGCTTTATGCATACTGCTTAATTCTTTTGGTATCTTGTATGCCCAAGGAGAAAATGAACTAACGTCTAAATCTGTTTCAAACATATCGTACGAAAACTTGATGCATAGTATAGACTATGATAACGTTACAAATTCTATATTGAAGGACATTAATGTGACTTCAGATATGAAATATACTGTAGATATGATAGATTGGTCACAATCGATTAAATTATATGATGATACTAATTTACAGTATGACAAGGTAATTACAGGCAATGATATTCAAGCATTACCACATTATTGGATTGTTTATGTGACGTTGAATAATATAACTACTGAGTACCGGGTTTTTAATGAATCTGGTATTTGGATCGCATATAATATGCAGGGATATAATCAACATTATATAAGATTGCTTGATGCTAATAAAAGTCTGTTATCCGATTATTCTGCAGTTTATGCAGTTGGAGTAATTGCTCATCCAAATTATCCTATGTTGATGTGTGTGGAAAATGAATCTGTACAAACGATTTTCTTGTTGCATGAAACAGGAAAATATGGAGCTTTAAGTAATTGGCATAAAAAATTAATTCCATACGAAATAGCTTTGAAAGAAATAAAAAAAGAATCCGTTTTGACATTATGGTATAGAGCCCCTGGAAAAATTATTTGGGCAGCTCTATCAATTGTAGTAGTTGTTGCATTGTTATTATTAATACTGAAAAAGTTAAGCATGAAACATGTTGACAAGATAGACTTTCAAGGCAAGTAGTTTTTTTATTGACGTGTAGAAAGTCTGGTATTTTAATAATATGTTATGATGAAGGTGATTTAACAGGTAAACAGCTGACTATTGTAGATGAACTTTCATTTTTTGGTGTAAATGTGATTCAGCCAACCTTATTGCAACGGTAAGAGAAGTTGATGATCAGGAAAATCTATATTTTTATAACAGTAACATTGAAGGAAGCACAACCTCCATTTTGGATGATGATGCGACAAGTGTTGGATTATACAGTTATACAGATTTTGGTGAGACTAGTGAAATCCAGAATGATATCCTAAAAACAAATCTCAGTAATATTGAAAAGTGGCAGGAGAATTTCTGCCACTTTTTTCTGGGCATAAAACAATTAATATATTTTCGCTTGAAAATGTACAAAAACCCTTTCAGCCCTTATGGCATAAGGTTTCTCGATTGATCAAGCGAAGAACCGTTGCCAATGAAGCATGTGACGCAGGCCGTGTACTGGTAAATGATAAGGTGGCAAAGGCTTCCCTGGATGTAAAGGTCGGGGATATTATAGAAATTGCTTTCGGACAAAAAGCAGTGAAAGTGAGAGTGCTGGATATTCAGGATACTACCAAGAAGGACGAAGCAAAGGATTTGTTTGAATATATTTGATAGAATAGGTGTTATATTCTTGCAGCAGTTCTAAAACACCTCCCTTTTCATATACATGGTATATGAGAAGGAGGTGTTTTTTGATGGAAGAACGTGTGGTGTCCAGACAGCACAAAGTGATCATCACGGACCGTGCCAGCGGAGTGTTGAATGGCGTGCTTGATATTCTGTCTTTTGATATAAATGAAATCTTGTTGGAGACAGAGCAAGGGATGCTTTTGATAAAAGGAAAGGACCTTCATGTAAAAAGGTTAACCCTTGAAAAGGGTGAGATGGATATTACAGGCCAGATTGATTCGCTGACATACTCGGATCTGTCCTCTAAGATGAAGGAAGGATCTTCTCTGTTTGGAAGATGGTTCCGTTGATGTTAGTTTTGGGGATAAGCCCGGGCATTATGGCCCAGAGCAAACTATTTGCATCGATATTTTTTGGAATTATGTGCATGTGGTTTTGTTACGATCTGCTTCGTCTGTGGAGAAGGATTCTGCATCGAGGCGCTTTTTGGATAGGAGTGGAAGATTTTGTGTTTTTCCTTGTGTGGGCGTTAATCGGTTTTGAGAAACTGTATGAGCAGAGTCTTGGGCAGGTGAAAGGGTTCATGATACTTGCCGCTCTGGCTGGAACGGGGGTGTATTATGTTTTGGCGGGCAGGTTTCTTATACGTAAAGGAGGGCGCATTATCTACAGGGCAAAAGAGGCCTTCAGAAAGATGTTAAAAAATAAACAAAAATCAAATAAGAAAGAAGAATTACCCATTGAAAAATAAGTTGAAACAAGTTACAATGTCATTGTTAGTGATTTATGTAAACTTGTAGATTGGTGTGGGTTCTAAATGGCAAAGAGAAGTAGAAGACGTGCAGCGCGCAAATCGCACAATCGACTGGGTAAAGTATGTATCAGTTTTATGGTGCTTGCCCTGGTGCTGATCATGTCTGTGCAGATGGTTCATCTATATCATAGAAATGAAGAATATAAAGTTAGGGAAGCAATCCTTAATGCTGAGTTAGATGCAGAGCTGCAAAGAGAAAAAGAGCTTCAGGAGAAAGAAGCTTATATTGGATCTCAGGAGTTTACCGAGGATGTGGCGAAGTCTAAACTGGGTATGGTCTATGAAAATGAGATCGTGTTTAAAGAAAAATAAGAAGGAGAACTTATGGCAGAAGCTGTAGGTTCTTTTTTTACTGAAAAATATTAAACAACTATAATTCCTTCGAATCGGGATAAAACTGTTTTTGATGTGATTTTATGGCGAAAAGAAAAATTTTCCATAGGGGCAGATTGACAAATGTTTTGCAGAGGGCGTTTTACACTTGTGACCAAAACCATGACAGGAGGTCCAGGTATGAGACGATTGGATGTAAAACAAATGATAGTCTGCGCGGGGGCAGTGCTGGCAGCCCGCGTTGGAATTGCAGGGGTGTATCCGCTGGTGCCGGCGATTTTTATGACGGGATATATGATAGGGGTAAACAGAGGCTTGTTGTTTTTGTGTAGCTTAGCGGGTCTTTTTCTGTTTGTTCCAATGGTAGCTCTGATCAAATATAGCATGGCGATTTTGGCTGCCGTTATTCTAGTGAAAGGGATCGAATGGTATTTCGAAAAATGTACTGGAACGATAGCTGCGGTTATGGCTGGGATTGCGACTTTTGTAATGGGACAGATTGGGGCAATCTTGCACTTGAAAGATTCTGCAAATCTTGCTATTAGTATGTTAGAAGCATTGTTCATTATGGGATTTGTCCATCTGCTTGTCCGCTTTGGGTATCTGTTTTTGCAGTGGCAGCCTTTCAAACCGGCTTCTCCGCAGATCCTGATTGGAGGAGGGCGAAGGCTGGCCCAGTATGCAGAGTCTTTTGAGCAGCTTTCTAAGACTTTTGGACAAATGAACCGATACAAGGAAGATTTTACTGCAGAAGAATTGGGAAGAATGCAGTCAGAAGTTGCTGGAAGGGTTTGTGTTTCCTGTGGGCAATGTGCCATCTGCTGGGAGCAGGAGAATCCGCCTATGTATCAGGTTATGTACCGTTTTCTACAGAAACTGCAAGCAGGGTATCTGACGGAAAACAGTGCAAGAGAGATGGAACAGTATTGTCCATATTCTGGAGAGGTGATTGCCCAGATCATGCAGATCTTCGAGAAGGCTAGATTGAATATGGCCTGGTATAATCGATTGCAGGAGAATCGGGAAGTGATCGCTCAACAGTTAGATGCCATGGCCTATATCATGGAAGACTGTGCAAAAGAAAATGTGGATATTAGCCGGCAGGAAGGCCGGTTTATTGCAAATGTAAAGTATTACTGCAGAGAGCAGGGCATCCAGTTTTCCCAAATAAAGATGCTGGAGAATGCCAATAGGAAAAAGGTGCTTCTTTTGCAGGGAAGAACGAAAACACAGAGATGTGTGTCTGTTCGGGAGATGGCCAAAAAGTTTTCCCAGTTGGGAGAGGAACGATACGTAAGCCAGGGAGACAATCCTGTGCTTCTGGGCACGGAGGAAGTGCTGTTGACTTTTGTGGAGGATAACAGGTATTCTGTTTGTCATGGGTTAGCTCGAATGGTAAAGGATGGGGAGAAGATCTCGGGAGATAATTTCTCCTTTTTAAGTTTGGCAAACGGACATTTCGCAATGAGCCTTTCGGATGGAATGGGCAGCGGTGGAATGGCTTGCAAAGAGAGTGAGATGGTAATCGACCTTCTAGAAAAGTTTTTGGAGGCGGGATTTCAGCCAGAGGCATCTATTCGTATGATGAATTCTGCCATGGTGACACATGGAGAGAATAATCTGTTTTCCACTGTGGATGTGGCGAATGTTAATCTGGACACGGGCTATTGCAGTTTATACAAAGTCGGAGGCGCCCCTACCTTTGTGAAACAGGGGCAGGTTGTGATAGAAATTGCAGGGGAAACACCGCCTGTTGGACTTTTTTCCAAAATGGAGATTCAGCGGGCAGAGATAAAACTAAAACACGGGGATTTTCTTGTTATGGTTTCGGATGGGGTGTTGGATCATCTCTATGTGGAGCAGGCAGAAGATACTTTGAAAGATATTATTAAATCAATAGAAACTACCAACGCCAAGATGATGGCACGTCAGATCTTAGAGAGGATCTTGCTATACACAGGCGGTTCTGTGCGGGATGATATGACGGTGTTGGTGGCAAGTGTGTGGGAGAAAGACGAATGATAAAAAAGATCATGGAATTTCAGCAAAAGCATAATCTGATTGAAGCTGGAGACAGAGTGGTTGTAGGGTTTTCCGGCGGGGCAGACTCGGTCTGCCTTTTGCTGGTGCTGGAGGAAATGAGAAGAAGTATAGATTTTTCTTATTGCGCGGTTCATGTGGAGCACGGAATCCGCGGGGAAGAAAGCTTGTCAGATGCAGCTTTTGCAGAGGCATTTTGCAAAGACCGAGACATTGAGTTCTTTATTTATTCTGTGGATGCGCCAAAGGCAGCACGTGAAGAAGGAGTGTCGCTGGAGGAGGCGGCCCGAAAACTTCGGTACGAATGTTTTGAACAGGCAAGAGTGAAGTTTGATGGGAATAAGATAGCAGTGGCTCATCATGGAGATGACAATGGAGAGACAATGCTGTTTCATATGGTTCGGGGAACGGGCTTAAAGGGCCTTGGTGGAATTCCTGCAAAAAGAGAGTACATTATCCGACCGCTGCTTGCAGTAACCCGAAGAGAAATCGTAGGATTTCTGGCAGAGCGGCAGCAGGATTATTGCGTCGATAGCACCAACGCCCAGGTGGAATATTCCAGAAACAGAATCCGCAACATGGTAATGCCACAGCTGGAATTGTTAAATATTCGGGCGGTGGAGCACATGTCTGCCCTTAGTCAGCACCTGGCAGAGGTGTATGAATATGTGGCAAAGGCAGCTTGGTTAGCGGGTCGAGATGGGTTGAAGATCATCTTTACAGATGAAGATGGAACTATTACAGAGATTATAAATGGCGGTCAGGATGATTCTGCGGAGGAGTTTTTTGCTCCGAAGCAAAAGTTTTTGGAAAGACTGCAGCCTAATTGGTGTCTGGACAAAGAAATAATCAACGGTATGGAGCCTCTTTTGCAGCGAGAATTTTTGCATCAGGTGCTGGGGATGGCGGCTGGAAGCCAGAAAGACATCAGCGGTGTGCATGTAGAGAGTCTTCAGCAGTTGTTTGGAGCAGAGACTGGAAAGCAGGTCCATCTGCCTTACAGAGTGGCGGCAATCTCCAGGTATCAGGATGTTTGCCTGAGAAAAGGGGGGAGACCGTTCGGTCATGGAAATGCTGAAAAGGCAGAAGAATGGGCCTTGGAGATAGACATGGAGCTGATGGGAGAAGAGGAGCAGCTGGTTTATTCTGACATGTCCTGTCGGGTATATGCTAAGTGTTTTTCCTTCGATGGAGATTGTGAAAAAATACCGCAAAAAACATATACGAAATGGTTTGACTATGATAAAATAAACAATACGGTTTTTTTGAGGAACCGACGCCGGGGAGATTATCTAATGATCAATCAGCAGGGGAATCAAAAGAAACTGAAAGAGTACTTTATTAATGAAAAAATCCCGAAAGAAGACAGGGATCAGCAGCTTTTACTGGCGGAAGAAGACCATGTTATGTGGGTGGTAGGCTATCGCATCAGTGAGGGCTATAAAGTAATACCAGAGACAAAACGCGTTTTACAAGTGCGTGTAGAAAAGGAGAACTAAGATGAGCGAGAAGATTCGCGTAATGTATACGGAAGAACAGGTAGTAACTAAAATTCATGAACTTGCAGAGAAGATCAATGCAGATTACAAAGAGGAACCAGTGGTGATCGTTTGTATCTTAAAGGGTGCAGCACCTTTTGCATGTGACTTGATGAAACGTTTGACAATGCCTGTATATATGGATTTTATGATGGTTTCCAGCTATGGTGACGGCACTGTGTCCAGTGGAACATTAAAGATTAAAAAGGATCTGGAAGAAGATATCACAGGTAAGAATGTGATTGTAGTGGAAGATATTATTGATTCTGGAAGAACTTTGAAATATCTCAAGGAAGATCTGAAAGGCAGAGGAGCAAAATCTGTTAAACTTTGTGCGCTGCTTAGCAAACCAGCAAGACATGAAGTGGAAGTAGATGTTGAATACATTGGATATGAGATTCCAGACGAATTCGTTGTGGGATATGGATTGGACTATGCGCAGAAGTACAGAAATCTCCCATATATTGGAATTGTAGAGTTTGAATAAGGAGGATTTTTTGGATTGAAAAGATCACCATTTAGAAGTGTTTTTATATACATCATTTTGCTGTTGATCGTCTTTGGACTTTGGTCGTCTGCAAATAAGAATAATTTTTATACAAGTTCTTATACATATGACCAGTTCCAGACAGACATTCAGAGTGATGAAGTAGAAAGAGTCGTTATCAGCCAGAATAGGGAAGTTCCTTCCGGAAATGTGTTGGTTGTATTGAATGATGATAGTCAGAAGCGATTCAGCACATCAGATATTAACGAAGTGCAGGAGTTTTTAAAGGCAGAAGCTTACACTAATTATGCCGTGTCAGATATGCCGGGCGTAAATTGGATGATCTATGTTGTGCCTGCTATTATTGAAGGCGCGATCATTCTCTTTGCATTTATGCTGATCATGAATGCAGGGGCTAACGCTGGCGGTGGCGGCGGCAATAATAAGATGATGAATTTTGGCAAGAGCCGCGCCAGAATGACTACCAGCGATCAGGTTGATGTGAACTTTGGAAAAGTTGCCGGCCTGAGAGAAGAAAAAGAAGATCTGGAAGAATTGGTAGACTTTTTGAAAGCGCCACAGAAATATACAGATCTGGGTGCCCGTATTCCAAAGGGAGTTCTTCTTGTAGGACCTCCAGGTACAGGTAAAACATTGCTGGCAAAAGCGGTGGCAGGAGAAGCGGGAGTGCCATTCTTTAGTATTTCCGGTTCTGATTTTGTGGAAATGTTCGTCGGTGTAGGTGCATCTCGAGTGCGAGATCTTTTTGAAGATGCGAAAAAAAATGCACCATGTATTGTGTTCATAGATGAAATTGATGCGGTGGGCAGACGCCGTGGTACAGGTATGGGCGGCGGCCATGATGAAAGAGAGCAGACACTGAACCAGCTTCTTGTAGAGATGGACGGTTTTGGAGTGAATGCTGGAATCATTGTTATGGCGGCAACAAACCGTGTAGATATTCTAGATCCAGCCCTTATGCGTCCGGGCCGATTTGACAGAAAGATTCATGTAGGAAGACCGGATGTTGGCGGCAGAGAAGAGATTCTGAAAGTTCATGCTAAGAATAAACCGCTGGGCGATGATGTGGATCTGAAACAGATTGCTCAGACAACCGCTGGTTTTACAGGTGCAGATCTTGAGAACCTGTTAAATGAGGCGGCTATCGGTGCGGCTCGTGAAAACAGAGCATACATGAATCAGGAAGATATCCGCAAAGCATTTGTCAAAGTTGGCATTGGTGCAGAGAAGAAAAGCCGCGTGATCTCTGATGAGGAGAAGCGCATTACAGCATATCACGAAGCTGGGCATGCAATCTTGTTCCATGTGCTTCCAAAGGTAGGACCTGTATATTCTGTGTCCATTATTCCAACAGGAGCTGGCGCAGCAGGTTATACAATGCCATTGCCTGAAAAAGATGAGATGTTCAATACAAAGGGTCAGATGCTTCAGCACATTATGGTGTCTTTAGGTGGACGAATCGCTGAAGAGCTGGTGTTTGATGACATCACAACCGGCGCGTCTCAGGATATTAAGCAGGCAACAGCAACTGCAAAAGCGATGGTAACAAAGTATGGTATGTCTGAAAATGTAGGGCTTATCAACTATGATTCTGATGAAGACGAGGTGTTTATCGGTCGCGATCTTGCTCACACCAGAGGGTACAGCGAAGGTATTGCTTCAATTATTGATCAGGAGATCAAAGCGATTATTGATGACTGCTATGCAAAAGCAAAAGCGATCATTCTTGAGCACAGACAGATTTTGGACAATTGTGCAGACCTGCTGTTAGAAAAAGAAAAAATCAATCGTCAAGAGTTCGAGGCTCTTTTTGAGGTAAAGAAGGTTGAAGTAACCAACACATCAGATATGTTTGAAGAGTAGTGAAATGGGAATTGGATAACTTTTTGGTTACGTTGAAATGTAACAAAAAGAAAATCTTATTTTTAGAATGTTTGTGCACACTTCTTTTTGAAGTAGTACTATAATAAACATTGTAAAAACCCCCAATACATTATATAGTTTTTTGCTACACCCCATAGTAAAAAATACCTTCTCCTAAAAAAGGCAGCGTTCGACAGCTGCCTTTTTTGTTTTTTGTTTGTCTAGAAAACAGGAGTGCTTTCGGGCGAATACATAAAATAAAAATAATAGGTAACTAATTATGAAGTGCAGTACAGAGGTTTTAGATACAAAAATAATATATAAAGATATCTTGCAGCATCCGGGATTGGAACAGGCGGCGCTTTTTGCAGATGGAACAGCGGATTATCTGAATCCGGCAGAGCCAAAAGAGGGTGAGCCTGTTACATTTCGTTTCCGAACAGCAGAATCTAATGTGGACAGAGTATATCTGTGCTTTGGTTCTTGCTGTCAGGAGATGCACCTTGCGGAATATACGGATGGGTTTGATTTTTATGAAATAACTCTGGTTCCGGACAAGGACCGTCTTGAATATCGCTTTATGATTGAACTTGGTGGATTGCGGGGATACTATGATAAAGTGGGCTTGACACTTGAACCACGCCCACAGTACGATTTTGTGCTTGTCCCTGGATTCTCCACACCAGACTGGGCAAAAGGTGCTGTGATGTATCAGATCTTTGTGGATCGTTTTCGTAATGGCGATAAGACCAACGATGTAAAAGATCGTGAATATTATTACATTAACAGACAGACAAAAAAAGTTCAGGATTGGGATCAGTGCCCGGCTGATTTTGATGTAGCTAATTTTTATGGCGGAGACCTGGCCGGCGTTTGGGAAAAACTGGACTATCTGCAGGAACTGGGTGTAGAAGTGCTTTATTTTAATCCGTTATTTGTGTCTGCTTCCAGTCACAAATATGACACACAGGATTATGACTATATAGATCCTCATCTGGCGGTGATTGTGGAAGAGGAAGGGGAAGTGTTGAAGAAGGATGTGTCTGACAACAGAGAGGCAACACTTTTCCAAAATCGAGTAACCAATCTGAAAAACTTAGAAGCCAGCAATCAATATTTTGCTGATTTTGTTAAAGAGCTTCACCGCAGAGGTATGAAGATTATTTTGGATGGTGTGTTCAACCACTGCGGATCTTTCAACAAATGGTTAGACAGAGAGGGGATCTACAAAGGAAAATGTGGATTTTGTGATGGGGCATATCATCTGTGTGATAGCCCGTACCACGATTATTTTTCCTTCCGAGATGAAAAAGCATTTCCAGAGAACAAATCCTACGATGGATGGTGGGGGCATGACACATTGCCGAAACTGAACTACGAAGGATCCAAAGAACTGGAAGATTATATTATAGAAGTTGGCAAGAAATGGATTTCAGAGCCATATTGTATTGACGGATGGCGATTGGATGTGGCAGCGGATCTTGGACATTCCAAGGAATACAACCACAAGTTCTGGCGCAGATTCAGACGAGAATTAAAAGCAGTGAATCCAGATGTGGTCATTTTGGCGGAGCATTACGGAGATCCAAAGGACTGGCTTGGCGGAGATCAGTGGGATACAGTCATGAACTATGATGCGTTCATGGAACCGGTATCCTGGTTTTTGACAGGCATGGAGAAACACAGTGATGAATATAAGCCATATATGCTGGGCAATTTTGATTCCTTTAGAGATTCTATGAATCACTACACAGCATCCTTCCAGACGCCTTCATTGCTGTGTGCTATGAACCAGCTCAGCAATCACGATCATTCAAGATTCCTTACAAGGACCAACCATACTGCAGGAAGAGCTTATGTGGTTGGGGCAAAAGAAGCAGATAAAAATGTGAAAAAGTCTGTGATGAAAGCGGCGGTTGTGATCCAGATGACTTGGCCAGGAGCGCCAACGCTCTACTATGGCGATGAAGTAGGGGTGTGCGGATTTACTGATCCGGACAATAGAAGAACCTATCCTTGGGGAAATGAAGATTTGGAATTGTTGGAGTTTCACAAGGACATGATCGCGATACATAGAAAGAGTGAGGCCTTAAAAACAGGATCTGTCAAATTCCTTCACGGAGAGCAGAATCTGCTTTGCTATGGAAGATTCAACCGCAAGGAACAGTATGTGGTCATGATCAATAATGATCAGAAAGCACATGATGTGGTGCTGGATGTGTGGCCGCTGGGGATTCCGGATGATGCAGTGCTGAAACAGGTAATGTATGTGACGGAGAATGCCCATTCGGTGGCTGCTGTAAAATATAAAGTTACAGATGGCCGTCTAGAACTGAACTTGCCGAAATCAAGCGCGGTAGTGCTGAAACATGTGTTTAAATAAGAGGTAGACAATGGAGCAGAAGAAAGCAATCATTGCTATGAGCGGCGGCGTAGATTCAAGTGTGGCAGCTCATTTGATGAAAGAAAAGGGATACGAATGCCTGGGAGTGACAATGCGGTTGTATGACAAGGAATGCGGCTGCAGCTGCCAGAAAGAATTTGTATCCAAAGATATAGAAGATGCCAAAATAGTTGCAGATGCGGTGGGCATTCCTTTTGAAGTGTGGGATTACAGGGAAGAATTTGACCGAGAGGTCATTCAACGATTTGTAGACACCTACGTGGAAGGAGATACTCCGAACCCATGCGTGGAATGTAATCATTACATTAAATTTGGCAAAATGATGGATGAAATGTATGCTCGTGGGTATAATATCCTGGCAACTGGGCATTATGTAAGAAAAAGTTATGATCCAGAGACGGGACGATATCTGCTGAAAAAAGCTGTGGATTTAAACAAAGATCAAAGCTACATGCTGTTTAATCTGACTCAGAATCAGCTTGCTCATATCGAATTTCCGCTTGGCGATTATTCCAAGGAAGAAATCCGTCGCATGGCTGGAATCCAAGAGTTGGAAAATGCTCAGAAAAGAGACAGCCAGGACATCTGTTTTGTAGAAGATGGAAAATATGCAGAGTTTATTGAGGCATACACTGGAGCGGAGTTTCCGAAAGGGGACTTTGTTACAAAAGATGGAAAAGTGCTTGGAGAACATCAGGGCATGATCCGTTATACGTTGGGCCAGAGAAGAGGCCTAGGCGTATCTGCGGCTGCGAGGCTGTATGTAGTAGAGAAGGATATGGAGAACAACAGAGTGGTTCTTGGAAGCAACGAGGATTTGATGAGTGATACACTGGTTGCTGATCAGGTGAATCTGATTTCTGTAGATGATATTACAGATCCGATTCGATGCACTGCAAAAGTTCGATATAAGCATAAAGAGGCAGTAGCAACAGTATATAAGCTCTCTGACACAGAGATTAAAGTGGTGTTTGATGAGCCGCAACGAGGTATTACACCGGGACAGGCGGTTGTCATGTATGACGGCGATGTGGTTATCGGCGGCGGGGTGATACGTTAACAGGAAAAGGGTTCTGCCTGTTGTAAAAAACATGACAGATTCCTGCATAAAAATACAAAAAATAATGGTAAAATATGGCAGAAAGACTTTATTTTTTTGCCATATATGTTAGAATGAGTGAGTAGCAAAATGCCTATTGCATTACTTTGGGTTTTGCGAAGGTCTTTGTGTATAATTTTGGTATAACATGAAAGGAGAAGTTTTTATGAAAGGATTGAAAAAAGTTTTAGCAATCGCTTTCTCTGCTGTTCTCGCTATGGGCTTATTAGCTGGATGTGGCGGCAGCGGTGATGAAGGCGGCAGCGCACCAAGCGGTGACAACAAAGGTGGCGACGTAATTAAAATTGGTTACGTTAACCCAACAACTGGTGCTTTATCTGGTAACGGCGAAGGCTGTGACTGGGTTATCAGCCAGATCGAAACATACGTTAATGAAACAATGGGCGGCATCGACGTAGATGGCGCAAAAGCTATGATCGACGTTATCGTATACGACTCTACATCTGATCAGTCTACAGCTTCTGAAATGGCTCAGAAATTAGTAGAAGAAGATGAAGTTGATATGCTTATTGCTATCCAGACACCAGAAACAGTTATCCCAGTAGCAACAATCGCTGAAAGATATGGCGTTCCATGTGTAGCTATTCAGGGTCCTGTTAACGCAATTGCTCATGCATACGAAGATTACGAAGTAACTTACCATGCATTCTGGACAATTGAAAAAGTTTACGAACAGTACAAAGCTCTTTGGACAACAGCTGGTTATGCACCAAATACAGGCGCAGTTGTAGGTCTTGCATTTGCTAACGACGCTGATGGTACAGCATGGCATGATGTATTCGTTGACCTTGCAGCAAAAGACGGTTACACAGTAGTTGATCCAGGTCAGTATCCATCCGGTACAACAGACTTTACAAACATCGTTAACACATTCAAAAATGAAAACATCGACATTTTAGCTGGTACAAACATTCCTCCAGATTTCTTAAACCTGTTCAACGAAGTAATCAAACAGGGCGTAGAAGTTGGATGTATCTCCATGGGTAAATGTTGTCTTCTCGAAGGTGACGTTGCAGCTCTCGGCGATCTTGCTGAAGGTATCATGACAGAAGTTTGGTGGGCACCAACTAACACATATACATCTGCTTTAACAGGTGTATCTTGTGCAGATCTTGGCGCAGCTTACGCAGCAGACAATGGCCGTAACATGCCACAGCCTGCAGGTTATGCTTATGCAGCATTAGAAATCGCAGTTAACACATTCAAGACAGCTGGTTCTACAGATGCAGAAGCAGTTCTTGCAGCTCTTGCAGCAACAGATCTTGAAACAATCGTTGGACCAATCTGCTATGATCAGGAAATGGCAGGCCTCACATACGGCGATACAGTTATCGGCGGTGGCCAGTGGCAGAAAAATGCTGAAGGCAATTTAGAATTAGTAGTTATCGACAATACAGTATATCCAGAAGTTCCTACAACAGGCGCTTATGTAGATGGTAACGCAACAAAATAATTGTTAATAGCAATATAGAGATTTTGGTTGGAGAGCCCTTGGCTCTCCAACTTAATCTTTCAAGAACCTCAAAGGAGCAGATATGGGAAATATTTTAACTTTTGAAAATGTAGATGCAGGATATGGTCGTATCAAGATCTTACACGACTTATCATTTGAGGTAAAAGAAGGCGAAGTATACGGTGTTATCGGCCCTAACGGATGCGGTAAAACAACAATGTTCAACGCGCTGATCGGTCTGATCACTCCAACAAGCGGAAAGATCATCTTTGATGGACATGACATTACAAAGATGAAACCAAACGCACGATGTGCAATGGGTATCGGTAGAACTTATCAGGTTCCTCGTCCTTTCGAAGGAATGAGCGTATATGAAAACGTACTGGTTGCAGCTGTACACGGTGCGAAAAAATCCGAACATGTTGGCCGTGACGTAGCCCTTGAATCCTTAAAACTTACAGGTTTATATGATAAGAGAGAAGTAAGAGCAGGCGAGCTTACTCTGTTAGATCGTAAGAGATTAGAGATTGCCCGTGCTTTAGGTACTCAGCCAAAGCTTCTTCTGCTGGATGAAGTAGCTGCTGGTCTGACAGAAGCTGAAGTACAGGACGTTATGAAAATGGTAGCAGACTTAAATGCTGCTGGTTATTCCATCATCTGGATCGAACACGTTATCCAGACAATGGTTGAGTCAACAAACACACTGTTATGTATGACTCAGGGACATCAGCTTGTAGTTGGTGAACCAAGAACAATCATGGCTTCAAAAGAAGTTGAAGAAGTATATTTGGGGGTGGCAGAAGATGAGTGATCCCATTTTAAAAGTTGAGGGCGTTCAGTCAAAGTATGGCGATTTTATTGCGGTAGAATCTGCTACTTTGGAAGTGCCTGAAAAGAAAATCGTATCCATTATTGGTTCCAACGGTGCTGGTAAATCCACATTGATGGACACAATTGCAGGTCTTCACAAACCATCCGCAGGTAAGATTTATTTTAAAGGGGAAGACATTACTGGTCTCCCAGCTGAAAAGATCGTATTAAGAGGCTTATCATTAGTTCCTCAGGGAAGCCGTTGCTTTATCCGTATGTCCGTAGAAGACAACCTTCTTATGGGCAGCTTCCCAAAAACTGCGAGAACAAACGTGAAAGATACTCTGGAATGGGTATATGAACTCTTTCCAGTTTTAAAAGAAAAAAGAAACGATCCATCCGGAAGTTTGTCCGGTGGTCAGCGTCAGATGGTAGCTGTTGGACGTGCTCTTATGACAAAACCAGAGTTAATTCTTTTTGATGAGATTTCTCTTGGTCTTGCGCCAACAATCATCAAAGACATTTACGCTCGTATCAAAGAGATCAGTGCAGGCGGCACATCCGTTGTACTGGTAGAACAGGATACACAGCGTGCAATTCGTACTGCAGAAATTTGTCACATTATGCTTAAAGGAAATGTAGTCCTTTCTGGTCAGTCTAAAGAACTTACAGACGAACAGATCAAAGCGGCATATTTCGGTATTTAAGGGAGGTTAAATTATGTATGCAATGCAAGTAATCGTCAACGGTATTCTGTTGGGCGGTATTTATGCTCTCTTAGGTGTAGGTATGACAATGATCTTCGGTATTGTTAAGTTGACGAACTTAGCTCACGGCGAATTTGTTATCATTGGTGCATATGCATCAACATTGTTAGCAAGATTCCTGGGCGTAGATCCTCTGCTTACACTGATTATTACAGTGCCATTAATGTTCATTATTGGTGTAATTTTACAGAGCGGATTGATTAACCGAGTTATGCTAAAAGGGGCCGAGCCGGCACTTTTGGTAACTTTCGGTCTGTCAATCATCATTCAGGACTTACTGTTGTTACTGTTCACAACAGATGCACAGCACGCAACAGCATCCTATAGTACAAAAACAATCAGTCTTTTCGGAAATGTAAGTATTTCTGTATTAGATATCATTATCTTTGCAGTCAGCCTTTTAACTATTTTTGCGCTGACAATGTTCCTGAAGAAAACATATTTAGGAAAATCTATTCGTGCCACATCTGATGACACTCAGGCAGCGTCTCTGATGGGTGTTAACGTTAAGCGCACATATGCTATTGCTATGGGTATTGCTATGGCAACAGCTGCAATTGCAGGTCTTTGCGTTGGTATTAAATGGACATTCTATCCAAGTTCTGGCGGAAGTTATCTGTTAATTGCCTTCGGTGTAGTAGTTATCGGTGGTATGGGCAGTATTCCAGGTACATTAGTAGCTGGTTTAGTGTTCGGTCTTGCACAGGTTATCGGTGGTGCAAACTACGGTATGTTAGTAAGTTATATTATCCTTATCATCATGCTTGCAGTTAGACCACAGGGCTTGTTCTCTAAATAGGAAGGAGTTAGATGATCATGAAAAAATTAAATGCATCCTCCAGACCTATGAAAGTGCTGGATGGAATTCCAATGCTCATTATCATTATTGCTGTGGTTGTATTCCTCTATGTTGGCGGACTTTCTGGATTATTCTCCAGTAACACACAGCGTTATTTGTTAAAGATCGTTCTTTATATCACAATGGGATCCATGTGGAACTTAATGAGCGGCTTTACAGGTATGACAAGCTTAGGTCAGCAGACCTTTATCGGTATTGCCGGATATTCTCTGGCAATCATGACAACAATTTACAGAATGCCATACGGTGTTGGTCTCTTAGTAGGCGCGATTATCGGCTTTGGTATTTCTCTTGGTTTATCCTTCATTCTTTTCCGAATGAGAGGTATGTACTTCGCTATCGCTACATGGGTAGTTGCAGAAGCATTCTGTACATGGTTCTTAAGCTGGAAGTTTGCCGGCCAGGGCGGTGGTATGACTGTAACAATTAAGAACTATCCAAGAGTATCAGAAATCTATCTGTTAGCTCTCACATTATGTATCGTTGCCCTGATTGTAATCTATGTTCTTCTTAGAACAAAGACAGGTCTTGGCCTTACAGCCATGAGAGATGATGCGGATGCAGCGGCTTCTGTTGGTGTTAACATCTTCAAGTCCAAACTGCTCTGCTACGTAATCTGCTGTGTATTCATCGCATTAGCAGGTGGATTGTTCTTCTTGAACAAAGGTGCAATCCTTCCAGGTTCTGGTTTCAACATCAGCTGGACAGTAGCTATGGTATTTATCGTAATCATTGGTGGTGTAGGTACAATGTCTGGTCCAATCGTTGGTGCGGTTATCTACGTTCTCTTAGAAGAACAGTTAGCGAACTATCCTGGTTGGTCTAATATCATCTTAGGTATTATTGCGATTCTTGTAATCGTATTCCTTCCAGATGGTATCATGGGTACATTACAGAAGAAATTAAACTTCGAGATCTTCTCTCAGAAGAGATTTTCTGAACCAAAAACATTCAAAAAAATTGCGAAGAAAAAAGCAGAATAAGATTTATAACAAATAAGATCTTATAAAAAAGAAAGGACATTTTTCCTTTTGATATTCAGCATATCAATCGGAAGAATGTCCTTTTTCTTATTCGTTATTGTCTGTTTCAAATCGTATAAAGTGATTTCCTGTGAAGGTAAGCTTTCCTTTATATCCTTCGGATACATTCTGGAAAGTTTTCTCTGATACATAGAAATGTTTTTTCTTGTTGTTCTCTAATTCAAAATAAAGTACACCGTAGATTTTCTGCGCATTATTCTGACCTGGTTTAAAATATGGGCTTTCCTGTGGCTTAGCATTGGACTGCTGACAGATGTCTTTTCTGATGATAGTTGCGCCTATTGTCTGGGCCTGAGAAGTGTCAGCAGGACCGGATAAAGCTTGTCCGCCTTTTGCGGCAGAACCAGGATTTCTGTTTTTTAAAATAAGTAAAATTACAGCTACGATAACGATAACAATTAATATATATGTCATAAGCACCTCTCTGTGGATTATTTAACTGGTACAGACCACATGTCTTCTAATACGTCTGCAAGGGAACGGGAGCTGATAAAGTCAAACACCTGCGCTAATTCTTCAGGTGGGATCTTCATGCCGCCCTGGATCCAGGACATCAGGATATAGGTGATGGACTGCGTGTAATATTCAGAAATATGTTCAGGGGTAAGCCAGCGGTTGATTGGCTTCTTGGTTCCCATGCGGTCAACGATCATGCTGCAAAGGACCAAAGCAATACCCTGTTCAACCATGCTTCGGAAGGAGTTCTGCCCTTCGAGTTTGCTGATGTGGATGTAAAAATCCTTGTCTTTCTGCATGTTGTGGAAGATAAGCACAAGTGCTTCCTTGATCATGCCGGCAGAGAGAAGGGGCATGGCAGGATTTACAATGTCGGTGATCAGAATCCACTCTAAAAGATTGTATTTATCTTCGAAGTGATTGTAAAAGGTCGGTCTGATCACGCCAGCCTTGTCGGTAATCTGCTTGATGGTAATTTTTTCCACCGGCTGCTGGCAGGTTAATTCTTTAAAACTTTCAGCAAGTTTTTGGTCTACAGTTTTTTTGTTTCTCTGGATCATAGTAGCCTCCGGAATAAGATTGTCACAAAACGTATGCTTTTATATGTTTGTAAAAAATATACAAATATCAATAAATGTACAATTACAGACATTATACAACTAATATAAGAAAATGCCAATGAGTATGTGAGAGTGTTTGTTTCTTTGTACAATTTGTGATAAAAAATAAGGCAAAAATTGCTTCATTATGCTCTAAATAAAATGCATACTTGACAGCAAGAAAACGGCAAGAATTTGTTGACAAAACCATGCTTGTTCGATAATGTGAAATAGGAGTAATTTGGTTTACTTCCGTTTGGAATCGAACTATGGATATCCAAAGAGAGGAGATTTACATGGATATTTTTTCAGTTTTAAGTATGATCGGCGGGCTTTGCTTATTCCTTTTTGGTATGAATGTTATGAGCGGTGGTTTGGAGCGTGCCGGCGGTGGAAAATTAGAGTCCATTCTTGAAAAATTAACATCTAACCGTTTTTCTGCGGTTGCAGTAGGTGCTGGTGTAACGGCTGTTATCCAGTCTTCTTCAGCTACCACAGTAATGGTTGTAGGGTTTGTTAATTCCGGTATTATGAAACTTCGTCAGGCCATCGGACTGATCATGGGTGCCAATGTTGGTACTACAGTTACAGCGTGGCTTTTGAGTTTGACAAGTATTGCAGGCGGCAGCTTGCTTTTGAAGTTCTGTAAGCCATCTTCCTTTACCCCAATCCTTGCAGTGGTCGGTATTATTCTTTACATGGTTGGCAAGCGTGGTATTAAGCGAGATGTAGGTGAGATTCTTCTTGGTTTTGCAGTACTGATGGGTGGTATGGCTACCATGAGTGCGGCAGTAGAACCTTTAAAGGATGTGCCAGAATTTACACAGATTCTTACAATTTTTGAAAACCCACTGATGGGTATTATAGTAGGTGCTGTAATTACGGCGATTATTCAGAGTTCCTCTGCCTCTGTTGGTATTTTGCAGGCCCTTTGTGTGACAGGTTGCTTTACTTATGGTTCCGTTATTCCTATTATCATGGGTCAGAATATTGGTACTTGTGTAACGGCTATTATTGCATGTCTTGGTGGTAACAGAAGTGCAAAACGTACTGCGTGCGTGCATTTGTATTTCAATATTATAGGTACGATAGTGTTCCTGGTATTGTATTTTACTATTGATGCAATCATCGGATTCCCATTTTCCAATGACACTGTTGGACCTGCAAGTATTGCGTTGATTCACTCTATTTTTAATATCTTTACAACATGTATCCTGCTTCCATTTGTTGGAGGTTTGGAGAAACTGGCTTACCTTACAATGCCAGAATCAGACGAAGAGAAGAAGATGCTTGCGCAGGCTTCACGTTTCAATATGCTGAATGACAGACATTTATCCAATCCTGGTTTTGTTCTTCCTCATGTGCAGGAACTGACTACTGAGTTGGCAGGAATTTCAAAAGAGTCTGTAGATTTGGCTATGGATATGATCTTTGAATATTCGGATGAGAAGTTCAAGCATTTGGAAGAGTTGGAAAATAATTCTGACGTATATGCAGACAAGCTTTCTGCTTATCTTAGCAAATTGAGTGGTGCGAACCTGGGTGCTAAAGGCGGTCAGTCACTGAATTTCCTGCAGCACGGCATCACAGATTTTGAACGAATCTGTGACTTGTCCATCAATATTGGTGAATTGGCAAGAGAATTGAATAAGTTGGGTGCAGGTTTCTCAGAAAAAGGGCTGGAAGAAGTTACAACATATTCTATGGCGATCAAAGATATCATGGCTCGTGCGGAAGCAGCGTATGTAAACAATGATGCCGAGATGGCGATGTCAGTAGAACCTTTGGAAGAAGTTATTGATGATCTGAATAAAAAGACTAATAGAAATCACGTAAAACGTTTAAGAAGCGGACAGTGTTCTATCGAGTTAGGAATGCTCTTGTCCGATATCACAACACATATGGAACGTATTGCAGATCACTGTTCAAATATTGCAATCTACGAACTGCAGTTAAAGGACAATCGTATTGCAGAACATTCCTATTATGAACATCTGGATCCTAAGAATTCCGAACTTTTCCAGTCAAAAGTTGCAGAGTTCCAGAAAATGTATCATTTCTAATTTCAAATTTAATGCAAAAAAAGAACCAGCAGGTTTTCCTGCTGGTTCTAATTTTTTATGTAAGATTAATTATTTGCTTTCAACTGCTTTTTTAGCAACTTCTGCTGCTGTAGCTGCGTCTGGTGTGTAGTAATCAGCGCCGATCTGTTCAGCGAAGCTCTGGTTAACTGGTGCACCACCAACCATAACGATGTATTTGTCGCGAAGTCCGCGTTCTTTTAATGCATCGATAGTTGCCTGCATACCTGGCATTGTTGTTGTTAATAAAGCGGAGATACAGATAACGTCTGCGCCAACTTCTTCAGCTTTAGCGATGAATGTTTCTGGTTCTACGTCAACACCGAGGTCGATAACTTCGAAGCCAACACCTTTCATCATCATAGCTACAAGGTTTTTACCGATGTCGTGTAAGTCACCTTTGATTGTACCGATAATGATTTTACCAACTGGTTCATTACCAACTTCTACTAATTTTGGTTCAAGAATTGTAAGACCTGCATTTAATGCACGAGCTGCTACTAAAACTTCTGGAACGAAAACTTCGTTGTTTTTAAATTTTTCGCCAACGATCATCATACCAGCTAATAAACCTTCGTTTAAGATTGCTTTTGGATCCTGACCTTCTTCTAATGCTTCTGTTACAAGAGCTTTAACGTTTTTTGCGCGACCTTTCTGTAAAAATTCGCAAATTTCTTTGATATCTGCCATTTTCATTCTCCTCCTTAGAGTTAATCCTTTTTTTGTTGCTGAAACTAGTATATCGAATTGAGAGAGCGAAAAAAGTACTTTTTTTAGAAAACTAAAAATTTTTTTGTTTTTATTTTCGGCTTTTTTGGAAAGTTGTGGAAAAGAAATAGTATTTTCTAAAGTGGATGTGTAATTTTTTTTGAAACAATAGAAAAAACCGTGTGAATTTATGTAAAAGAATGGTAGGATAATATGGGATTGACAAAAAGGAAGAAGGGTCAGTGAATGATAAAAAGGACAGAGGTTTTTAATATTGGCTTTTATGATGCAAAAGGGATGGGACGCTTAAGTGGCAGCTATCGTCAGATGCGATACCGAATTGCAAAAAAAGTAGAGGAAGACAAAAAGATTTTACAAGTAACAGTTTGGCCGGGTCCTTATAATTATGATACAACGGCAGAAGAATTGAAGCGTTGTGAGGAGTTTGAGTACAGCAATGCCGGACTGGATGCGGCGGTTGCGTATTTGAATCAGATATATACAGACGCTTTTGCAGAAAATTAAGAAGAAAACCAACAGTTAGAGGAGAAGAGAGATGGCAGCTTTTACAGTAAGCGTATTTCGAAATGGAGAAACAGTAAAATTAGTGGGAGAAGCAGGAGAATCTTTGCTTCAGTTGTTAGTGAAAAATGACATCTATATTAGTGCGGCCTGTGGCGGTGCTGGGAAATGCGGTAAGTGCAAGGTTCGTTTTATGGATCAGCCTACAGAAATTACTGCAGATGACAAAGTTTGTTTGTCAGAAGAAGAGTTAAAGGCTGGATGGCGCCTGTCCTGTCTGTCTTATCCAACAGAAGACTGCATGGTTGAGATCGGAGCAGGGGACGAGTCTGATTTTGAGATTGTTTCTGATTACCAGAACCAGAAAAAGAATGTGGATGATGTGACTGAAGATGGCTATGACATTGCTATCGATATCGGTTCCACAACGATTGCTATCAATTTAATTGGAAAAACAAGCAAAGAAGTTTGCAGAACATATACAACTATAAACAAACAGCGTGCCTACGGTGCAGATGTAATCTCTCGTATTCAGGCATCTGTTGATGGAAAAGGAAAAGAGCTTCAGGAATCTATCCAGAGAGACCTGTTAGAAGGTTTGGCAGAAGTGGTTGCGGAAGAAGGCATCGATGCGTCACTTGTAGACAGAATTGCTATTGCGGGAAATACTACTATGGGACATCTGCTGATGGGATATTCCTGTGAATCTCTGGGGGTATTCCCATTTACACCTGTAAATATTGGTACAATCCACGTTGGATTTGAAGAGCTGTTTGGCGAGATGGCAGATCCAGATTCAGGATTTAAGAATGCAAAGATTGTTCTGCTTCCAGGTATTTCTACATTTGTTGGCGCAGACATTTCTGCTGGTATGCTTTCTTGCGATATGGATAAAACAGATGGACCATGTCTTCTGATTGACCTTGGAACAAATGGGGAGATGGCTATTGGTCAGGCTGGCCACTACATGGTAACTTCAACTGCGGCTGGTCCTGCCTTTGAAGGCGGCAATATTTCCTGTGGATTAGGTGCGGTTAAAGGTGCTATTTCAGGTGTAACAATCAAGGATGGCCAGGTGTCAGTGGTGACAATCGGTGACAAGCCAGCCATCGGTCTGTGCGGAACAGGCGTACTTGAGACAGTGTATGAGTTGCTTCAGGACGAGATCATTGACGAGACAGGCGTTCTTGATGATGACTATTTTGATGATGGATTTGAATTGGCTAAGACTCCAGACGGAGAGTCTATCGCCTTTACACAGAAGGATGTTCGAGAGATCCAGTTGGCAAAATCTGCAGTTCGTGCAGGTTTGGAAACATTACTTTTAAGATTTGGTGTTACTTACGATCAGATTGATAAAGTATTTTTGGCTGGCGGATTTGGGTACCGTATTGATCTGGAAAAATCTATCGGTATTGGACTGCTTCCAGAGGAACTTAGAGAAAAGATCGTTGCAGTGGGCAACAGTTCTCTCGGTGGAGCTGGCAAATATCTCATGGAAGAAGATGCACCAGAACGTATTGAGAAGATCATGAAAGAATGCGAAGAAGTAGCGCTTTCTACAGATAAAGATTTTATTCAGTTTTACACAGACTATATGTTCTTTGAATAAGGAGTAATAAATGGAATCTAGCAGAGCAAATGTGCTGACGAATTTGAAAAATGCTATTGAAAAAGGCAAGGCAAAGGAGACAAAAAAATATGTGCAGGAGGCTATTGATATGGGGCTGACTGCAGACGAAATTGTGGATGAAAGCCTCATTCCAGCGATGGGGCTGATCACCGACTCTTTTACCGCCAGCACTAGCTTTGTTCCAGAGGTAATCCTTACCTCCAGAGCGATGAATGTTGCTACCGTTTTGCTGGAGGAACAGTTTGGAGATGTAAAGAGAGAACCTATAGGTAAAGTGGTTGCGGCAACGATCAAGGGAGATATGCATGATATTGGGCTAAATCTGGTGTGCATGATGCTTCGCAACCATGGTTTGGAAGTGTACAACATGGGGTGTGATGTGGCTTCCGATGCAATCATTAAGAAAGCAGAAGAGGTAGAGGCGGATATCATCTGCGTGTCTGCAATGTTGACCACTACCATGCCACAGATCCAGGGGTTCATCAAATTATTAGAGAATAAAAAATTGCGAGATAAATATATTGTAATGATTGGCGGAGCGCCGGTAACAGAGCGCTATGCCAACCGTATTGGGGCAGATATCTATACTTCTAATGCGATAGACGCAGGAAAAGCAGCCAAGGAAGCTGCCATGAAACTAAAGGCCAAAAAGTAAAGGACAGGTAGTGCTATGAATATCTTACTGACGGCAATCAATGCAAAATATATCCATTCCAATCTGGCGGTGTACAGTTTGCAGGCATATGCAAAGACTCACGGACAGCTGGTAGATCTGGCAGAGTACACGATCAATAACCAGACGGAAGAGATTTTAGAACAATTATATAGAAGAAGACCGGATGTGCTGTTCTTTTCCTGCTATATATGGAATGTGGAATGTGTAAAAGAACTTGCAGATGAGTGTCATAGATTGTGTCCGGATGTTCCAATATGGGTAGGCGGGCCGGAAGTTTCTTTTGAAACTACGGCTTTTTTGCAAGAAAATCCTGGAATTACGGGTATTTTGGTGGGTGAAGGCGAAGAGACATTTCTAGAACTGTGTGAGTTTTACAGTGAAGGAAAGAAAGGTCTTGCCGATATCAAGGGGTTGGTATTCCGCAATGAGTGGGGAGAGGTTTATGCCACAGGGCAAAGAGAGCTTCTTGATATGGATAAGATTCCATTTTGCTACCATAACATTCAGGAGTTTGAGAATAGGATTATATATTACGAGGCCAGTCGCGGATGCCCTTATTCCTGCACCTACTGTCTGTCTTCTGTAGATAAAAAACTTCGTTTTAGAAGCTTGGAACTGGTGCTTTTGGAATTGCAGTTTTTCCTGGAACACAAAGTGCCACAGGTCAAATTCGTTGACAGGACATTTAACTGTGATCACGCCCGTACGATAGCCATTTGGAAATATCTAGCGCAGTTTGATAACGGAATTACCAATTTTCATTTTGAGATTTCAGCAGATCTGTTAAATGAAGAAGAATTGGAATTGATTCGTACTATGCGTCCGGGTCTGGTTCAGTTTGAAATTGGTGTTCAGACAACAAATCCAGAAACGATTAAAGAGATTCGAAGAACCATGGATCTGGAGCGCTTGAGAAAAAATGTATATGCGGTGAAGCAAATGGGGAATGTGCATCAGCACCTGGATCTAATCGCGGGGCTTCCATATGAAGATTATTCAAGCTTTGCCTTGTCCTTTGACCGAGTATATCAAATGCGGCCAGAACAGCTCCAGTTGGGATTTTTGAAAGTGCTGAAAGGTTCTTGTATGTATGAGTGGCAATGGGAATATGACTTGTTATATAGAAAGAAACCACCTTACGAAGTGCTTTCTACAAAATGGATTACTTATGAAGAGTTACTTCGTTTGAAACAGATAGAAGAAGTGCTGGAACTTCATTATAACAGCGGTCAGTTTTTGTGCTCGCTGAAGTTGTTGGAGCAGGCAGTTGACATTCCTTTTAAAATGTATGAAAAATTGGCACAATTTTATTTGGAACACGGATATCGGGGACAGAATTACAGCAGAATGCGTCGCAGCGAGATCTTTTTGGAGTTTTCAAGACTGGTTGACCCAAGACGTGAGCCTCTTTACAGAGAATCCCTAACCATGGATCTGTATCTAAGGGAAAATGTAAAAAGTCGCCCAACTTGGCTGGCAGAGCAGGATGTTGACAAAAAACAGCAGCTGAGATATTTGCGATATATAGGAAATGATAAAAAATATTGCCATTTAGAACGTTTTTCCACAGAATTTTTGTGGTTAGCGGGCATACTAAAGGAACGGGCAGACGCCGAATATTTGTGGGTAATGTTTGATTATGAGGAACGAAATCCAATGACAAACGAAGCCAAAGTGCAGGTGTTGGGAGAAAGCCTTGACTGTTAGAGAGGAAACAGATGTTAGAATCTTATGTAGCGATCGATCTTGAAATGACCGGTCTTCAGCCTAAGACAGAGAGAATTTTAGAAATTGGTGCAGTGAAAGTGATCGGCCATAAACAAGTAGAAACCTTTCAGACTTTTGTGAATCCTCATCGAACACTGTCTCAAACCGTATCTGATCTTACCGGTATTACCCAGGAGATGGTGGCAGATGGACTGGAAGATGTGGAGGCATTGGAAAAATTCCTTGTCTTTGTTGGCGATCTGACGCTGGTAGGTCATAATATAATATTTGATTATAGTTTTTTAAAACAATGTGCCACAAATCATAAGATTCCGCTGGAAAAAATGGCGGTGGACACATTAAAGATTGCAAGAATCTGTCTGCCGGATCTGGAATCTAAAAGGCTGGAAGCATTGTGTCGACATTATCACATTGCAGAGCAGCAGGAGCACCGGGCATTGGCAGATGCGCTGATGAATGCCGCGTTGTTTGAGATTCTGCAGGATCAGTTTGGAGACAGTCATGGAGACTTGTTTGAGCCGAAGCCATTGCAATATAAGGCAAAACGGCAGGGGCCGGCAACTCCGGCACAAAAAAGAGACTTGATGGAATTGATCAGTTATCATAAAATAATTCCGGACGTGGATGTGGAAGCTCTTACAAAGAGCGAAGCCTCCCGCATGATTGACAAGATATTGTTTGCCTATGGCAAAGCTGGAAGATAGAAAGAGGTGTACTATGTATAAGAATTCTAAAAAGAAACGCGCCATTATCGGCATCGTGGCAATCGTGATCATTGTTGCCATGGTTGCTACAACCATTTTATCAGCATTACTTGTTTAAAAGGAAGAACTGTGTTACAATAATCGGTAAGATTTTTTTTAACACTAATGAAATAAAAGCACAAAGACGAATGAGAGGTTTTCGAGATTTATGCGTAAATTAAAATACTTATTACCTGTTCTGGCAGCAGGCGTGATCATCGGCGCAGCCTTCACAACTGCTCAGGCAGATAAGACAGACGACAATACAATTGCTGACCGCGTATACATCGGGGATATTGCTGTTGGCGGGATGACAGAAGAGGAAGCTAGAGCTGCAGTGGGCGATTTTGTTGCGGATCTTGCAGATGATGTGATCACATTGACAGCTGGCGATTATTCTGTAGAAGCGACAGTTGGCGATCTTGGTATGACATGGGCAGAAGAGGACGACCGTATCACAGAAGCAGTTACACTTGGCAAGACAGGCAACCTGATCGATCGCTATAAGGTATTAAAAGACCTTGAGCATGAAGATAAAGTAATTCCGATTGTACTCACTGTTGATGAAGCAAAGGCAAATCAATTTATTCAGGAACACAAAGAAGAACTGAACAATGACGCTGTAGACTACGGTCTTAAGAGAGAAGATGGACAGTTTGTTATCACTGGCGGTCTGACAGGTGTAGTTCTGGCAGAAGATCAGTGTGTTGCTGCAATCAATGACTTCTATGCAGCAGGCTGGATTGATGGTGCAAGCATCGAACTCCCATCTGAGATCACACAGCCTAAAGGTTCTGAAGAAGAACTCATGAAAGTAAAAGACGTATTAGGTTCCTTTACTACAAACTTCGGAAGTTCTGCAGCAGGACGTAAGCAGAACGTAAGAAATGCAGCCAGCCTGATCAATGGCTCTCTGCTTTATCCAGGAGAAGAATTCTCTGTATATACAGCAATTAACCCTATGACAGCTGCTAACGGCTATGCGCTGGCTGGTTCTTATGAAAACGGAACAACAGTACAGACATACGGCGGCGGTGTTTGTCAGGTTTCTACTACACTTTACAATGCAGTAATCAGAGCAGAGCTGGAAGTGACAGAGCGCTGGGCACATTCTATGATCGTTAACTATGTAGACCCATCAGCAGATGCTGCTATTTCCGGAACATATAAGAACTTGAAATTTGTAAATAATACAGGTGCACCTGTTTATATTGAAGGATATACAAGCGGCGGAACACTGGGCTTTACAATCTATGGATGTGAGACACGTCCAGCGAATAGAAAGGTGTCCTTTGTAAGTGAGACATTAAGCTCTTCTGATCCAGGTGATAAATTCATTGCCACAAACGCACCTGTAGGTACTGTATCTAAGAAGCAGAGCGCTCATGAGGGTAAAAAAGCAAGACTTTGGAAAGTTGTAAAAATAGATGGCGAAGTAGTAAGTAAGGATCTCTTTAACAGCAGTTCCTACATGGCATCTCCAGCAATTTATGAAGTTGGCACAGCATCTGAAGTTCCAGAAGCAACAGCTGCTATGAAAGCGGCCATCGCAAGTGGTGATCTGGGTGCAGTGAAAGCGGCAGCTGCTCAGTGGAAAGATGCAAAGAAACCAGAACCAACACCACCACCAGGTGAAGGAACAGGTACTGGCGGAACAGAAGGATCTGGAGGCTCAACAGAGGGTGGTGGAGCAACACCTCCTCCAGAAACACCACAGGGTGAAGAATAATAAAGATAATGAATAACGGCAAGGGGGCTGTCTCAATGTAGATGGCCTCCATGTTTTCCGTAAAGAAAGTGTGAAGCATAATGGCGAAAATGAAGATCGGCAAGCTGCCAGAGAACGTTTTGGTTCGCTCTGTTTTTAAACAATTACATACAAAACGGCCTGAAATCCTTCAGGGGGCTGGTGTTGGCGAAGATTGTGCAGCCATGATGCTTGCTGAGGATGAGATGTTTGTGGTTTCCACAGATCCTATTACAGGCACCACACAGGACATTGGCCGCGTAGGCATGATGGTTACGTTAAATGATCTGGCAAGCGCAGGAGCGGAACCGGTAGGAGTACTCTTGACAATACTGCTTCCAGAGAATATCAAAGAGTCTCATATTCGGGCAATGATGCAGCAGATCGACCAGGAGTGCCAAAAGTATAACGTACAGGTTATGGGCGGACACACAGAAGTTACCCGAGCGGTAAATCAGCCAATCTTGACAGTGACTGGTATTGGAAAGGTTAAAAAAGGACAGATGATTTCCACCGGCGGTGCAAAACCAGGGGATGATATCGTTGTTACCAAGTGGATTGCCATTGAAGGAACATCTATCCTGGCCAAGGAAAAAGAGGAAGAACTTTTGACTCGCTATCCAAAGGCAATTATAGAGACAGCAAAAGAGATGGATCAGTATCTGTCTGTTGTTTCTGAGGCTGCAATCGCCATTAAGTCTGGCGTTAGTGCAATGCATGATGTAACAGAAGGCGGTATCTTTGGCGCTTTCTGGGAAATGGCAGAAGCATCTGGTGTCGGACTTGAAATAGATATTAAGAAGATTCCAATCCGACAGGAGTCGGTAGAAATCTGTGAGTTTTTCGGGATCAATCCATATGAGCTGATCTCTAGCGGCAGTATGCTGATGGCTTCTGCTGATGGGAACAAGCTGGTGAGAGATCTGAAAGAAGCCGGAATACCGGCGACAGTGGTTGGAAAAGCAACGGAAGGAAATGACCGTGTGCTGATCAATCAGGAGGAACGCAGGTTTTTAGAACCACCAAAGTCGGATGAGATTTATAAAGTAATGGGATAAAAAGAAAGGATAGCATCTTAAATGAGAGAAAAGATTTTAACATTTATAGAAAAGAACAGCCGTATCGATTTGGCTGAGCTGGCTGTTATCTTAGGTGAAGATGAAGCAGCGGTTGCTAACGAAATGGCAAAAATGGAAGAAGAACATGTAATCTGTGGATACCACACACTAATCAACTGGGATAAGACATCCGAAGAAAAAGTATCTGCACTTATCGAAGTAAGTGTTACACCACAGCGTGGACAGGGATTTGACAAGATTGCAGAACGTATTTACAACTATCCAGAAGTAAATGCAGTATATCTGATCTCAGGCAGTTATGACCTTCTGGTTACATTAGAAGGTAAAACACTTCGTCAGGTAGCACAGTTTGTATCTGACAAACTGTCTACATTAGAATCTGTACTGAGCACAAAAACAAACTTTATCTTAAAGAAATATAAAGATCACGGTACTGTTATGGCAGAAAAATCTAAAGACGAAAGGATAATGATGACACCATGAGAAATCCACTGTCAAAAGTAATTACAGAGATTCAGCCATCTGGTATCCGCAAGTTTTTTGATATTGTAAGCGAAATGAAAGATGCCATTTCTTTAGGTGTAGGCGAACCAGACTTTGACACACCATGGCGTGTGAGAGATGAAGGTATCTATTCTTTAGAAAAAGGTAGAACTTTTTACACATCTAATGCTGGATTAAAAGAATTAAAAATTGAAATCGAAAGATTTTTAAGAAGAAAATATGATTTAAATTATGATTATAATAAAGAAATCATTGTAACTGTAGGCGGAAGTGAAGCGATTGATATTGCTTTTCGTGCAATGTTAGATCCAGGCGATGAAGTGCTGATTCCACAGCCTAGTTACGTTTCCTATTTGCCATGTGCAAAATTAGCTGGCGGCGTGCCAGTTCCGATCGAATTAAAAGCGGAAAACGAATTCCGTCTTACAAGAGAAGAATTAGTTGCAGCGATCACTCCAAAGACAAAGATTCTGGTGCTTCCATTTCCAAACAACCCAACAGGGGCAATTATGGAACAGAAAGATCTAGAAGCAATCGTGGATGTTATTATTGAGAATGATATCTTTGTTTTAACTGATGAAATCTATTCAGAACTTACTTATACCGATAAACACGTGTCTATTGCATCTCTTCCAGGAATGAGAGAGAGAACTGTTTATATCAACGGTTTCTCCAAATCACACGCTATGACAGGATGGAGACTTGGCTATGCATGTGGACCAGAACTGATTATTTCACAGATGTTGAAGATTCATCAGTTTGCTATCATGTGCGCTCCTACAACTAGTCAGTATGCTGCGGTTGAAGCACTTCGCAACGGCGATGAGGACGTGGCGATGATGCGTGAAGAATACAATCAGAGACGTCGTTTCCTGATGCACCGTTTCAAAGAAATGGGACTGGAATGCTTCGAACCATTTGGTGCATTCTATGTGTTCCCTTGCATCAAGGAATTTGGCATGACTTCCGAAGAGTTTGCAACAAGACTTTTGGAAGCTGAAAAAGTTGCAGTTGTTCCAGGTACTGCATTCGGGGATTGTGGTGAAGGATTTTTAAGAATTTCCTATGCGTATTCTTTGGACAATCTGAAACTTGCCATGGAAAAGATTGAACACTTTATTACACAGCTTCGTGCTGAGAAGAAATAAGAGGAATGTATGGCAACATTAAACATTGTATTGTTTGAACCAGAAATACCTGCAAACACAGGGAATATCGGGAGAACATGTGTAGCTACAAACACAAGACTTCATCTGATCGAGCCTTTGGGATTCCGATTGAATGAAAAAGAGATCAAACGTGCGGGGATGGATTACTGGAAAGATCTGGATGTGACCAGATATATGAATTTCCAGGAATTCATGGAGAAAAACCCTGGCGCCAAGATTTACATGGCTACAACAAAGGGTAAGAACGTATACACAGAAGTTTCCTATGAGCCAGACTGTTATATTATGTTTGGCAAGGAAAGTGCAGGTATTCCAGAAGAGATCCTTGCTCATAATAAAGACAGATGCATTCGTATTCCTATGGTTGGTGAGACCCGTTCTCTGAATCTGTCTAATTCTGTTGCGATTGTGCTCTACGAAGCTTTGCGACAGAACGATTTTGACCATATGAAATTAGAAGGCAATCTTACAAAATTTGACGACTATATCGAGTAGTCGCAGAAAATCAAAAGCTGTTAAAAGATATTAGAGAGGAAAAAATATGTCTTTTATCAAAGCAAGAAATTTAAAACATGATTTTATAAAAAGAGACGATGAAGGAAATGTGGAGGAGATTGTTCCTGCCATTTCCGGAGTTGACCTTGACGTTGCAGAAGGAAGTTTCGTGGCTATTTTGGGACACAATGGTTCCGGCAAGTCTACGCTGGCGAAGCATTTGAATGTGCTTTTGCATCCTACAGAAGGAGCCCTTTGGGTAGATGGCATGGATGTGAGTGAAGAAGATAATCTTTTGAACATCCGAAAGACAGCGGGAATGGTGTTTCAGAATCCGGACAATCAGCTGGTTGCAAGCATGGTTGAGGAGGATGTAGCATTCGGTCCAGAAAATATCGGTGTTCCTACAGAAGATATCTGGGTGCGGGTAGAGCGAAGTCTGGAAGCCGTTGGGATGACAGCCTATCGATATCACTCTCCAAACCGACTGTCCGGTGGACAGAAGCAGCGAATCGCTATTGCGGGGATTGTTGCAATGGAGCCAAAATGTCTTATCCTGGATGAGTCTACTGCTATGTTGGACCCTATTGGAAGACGAGAGGTGTTGGCTACAGCCAGAGAACTGAATCGTCAGAAGGGAGTAACAGTCATCCTGATCACTCACTACATGGAAGAAGTAGTTGATGCAGACTATGTATTTGTTATGGACCATGGTGTGATTGCGATGAGCGGCACTCCGAGAGAAGTGTTTTCCCAAGAAGAAGAGCTTCTTGAGTTGGGACTTTCCCTCCCACAGGTTACTTTGCTTGGCAGAGAACTTCGTAAGGCAGGTATGGACGTTCCAAAAGGAATGATTAAACGAGAAGAATTGGTAAATGCAATATGTCAATGGAAGTTAAAAATCTAACATATATATATGGTGCAGGCACAGTATATGAGAGAAAAGCGCTGGATAATGTGAGTTTAACCATTGATGACGGAGAGTTTATCGGCATCATTGGGCATACAGGTTCTGGCAAGTCTACGTTGATCCAGCATTTGAATGGATTGCTGAAGGCTACAGAAGGAGATATTCTCTACAATGGTGAGAGTATTTACGGAAAAGACTTTTCTCTGCGACAGCTGCGTGGAAAAGTTGGACTGGTGTTCCAGTATCCGGAGTATCAGCTGTTCGAAGTAACTGTTTTAAAGGATGTAGCTTTTGGACCAAAAAATCAGGGATACAGCGAAGAAGAATCTGTGAAAAAAGCACAGGAAGCTCTTTTGGCAGCGGGAATTTCTGAAAATTTCTGGCACATGTCACCGTTTGAATTGTCCGGTGGACAGAAACGCCGTGTTGCTATCGCAGGCGTACTGGCCATGGATCCGGAAGTGCTTATTTTGGACGAACCAACAGCAGGACTTGATCCAAGAGGCAGAAGAGAGTTGTTTGCTCAGATCTGCAGTCTGCAGAAAGAAAGAAATATTACAGTAGTGCTTGTGTCTCACAGCATGGAAGATGTGGCGGATTATGTGACACGTCTTGTAGTTATGAATCAGGGCACTGTTATGTACGATGGCCAGCCAGCCAGCGTATTTTCCAAATATAAAGAATTAGAAAAAGCGGGGCTTGCCGCACCGCAGGTCACATACCTGATGCATGAGCTGAAGGAAAAAGGATTTCCTGTTAACACCAATGTGATCACTATTGAACAGGCAAAGGAAGAAATTTTGAAACTATGTTAAAAGATATTACGATTGGGCAGTATTACTTTGCGGATTCCGTGCTGCACAAGCTGGATCCGAGGGTAAAACTGTTAGGTACAATTTTATATATCGTGTCACTGTTCATTTTTAAAGGAACCATCGGATTTATCCTGGCAACATTGTTTGTGTTTGTTATGATGGGCTTATCCAAAGTTCCTGCAAAGATGATGTGGAAAGGCTTGAAAGCAATCTGGGTGCTGGTGCTGATTACAGCTTTGTGCAACATGCTGTTCACTCCGGGGGAAGACATCGTTGCCTTTGGGGTATTTCATCTTACCCATGAGGGTGTTTACAATGCGGTGTTCTTTTCTATCCGATTGATTTATCTGGTTCTTGGCACTTCCATTATGACGCTGACAACCACACCAAACAAACTGACAGATGGTATGGAAAAAGGTCTCCGAGGATTTAATCGTATTGGTGTTCCGGTTCATGAGATTGCCATGATGATGTCCATTGCCCTTCGTTTTGTTCCTCTGTTAGGGGAAGAAACAGATCGAATCAAGAAAGCGCAGATGGCCAGAGGAGCCAACTTTGAAGGGAAGAATCTGATCCAGAAAGCAAAAAGTCTGATTCCGATTCTTGTGCCATTGTTTGTGTCTGCATTTCACAGAGCGACAGACCTGGCGTTGGCAATGGAAGCCCGCTGTTATCATGGGGGCGAAGGCCGCACAAAGATGAAACCATTGATCTATGAAAAACGGGATTATGTGGCATATGCAGTTGTGTTCGGCTTTTTGATTGTAATGATCGCAGTGAGAGTATTAGAAAATATAGGAGTAATTCCTTTTTAAAAAAGAGCAGTTGAAAACAATCTGCTCTTTTTTTATACTGATAGGTAAAGAGAAGAACTGTTTCGGATATGGGAAGAAACGGAACATATACTAGAGGTTGTATATGAAAAGAATAAAATTAGTGGTAGCCTATGATGGCACAAACTATTGTGGCTGGCAGGTACAGCCAAATGCAGTGACCATCGAAGGCGTATTAAACAAAGCATTATCAGAACTTCTGAAAGAAGATATAAAAGTAACAGGCGCAAGCCGCACGGATTCCGGGGTGCATTCTCTGGGGAACGTGGCAGTGTTTGACACAGAGACCAAGATTCCGCCGGAGAAGATCTGTCTGGCATTAAACCAGCGACTGCCGGAGGATATCGTTGTGCAGGAATCCTGTCAAGTGGCGGATGATTTTCATCCAAGACATTGCGACAGCACAAAGACTTATGAATACCGTATTTTGAATCGGAAGATTCCAATGCCTACAAGACG
>JAZQSD010000006.1:0-5904 GCA_045629925.1 Eubacterium sp. | reverse complement strand
GAGATTTCCAAATCCTTTGTTCCAGAAGATGATGCAGACGCAATCATCATCGTAAATGGTACAACATTCCCTGATGCCCTGGCAGCAGGACCATTTGCAAAGAGTATCAATGCACCAATCCTGATGGTAAACGGCAAGGATACAACAGGCAAACTGGATGCAGCTGTAAAAGCTGAGATCGATAGAATCGACAGCGACCATAATGCGAAGATTTATATTATCGGCGGTACTGGAGCAGTGAGCGATGGCTTTGTAACTACATTTGAAAATATGGGATACACTGGCATCGAAAGAGTAAAAGGTGCGAACCGTTATAAAACAGCGATTGAGTTGGCTAAGAGAGCTGGTGGCAAGACAGCCTTTATCACAAACTCTGAGAACTATCCAGATGCTCTTGGAGCAGGAAGTGCAGCAGCACTTAACGACGGTGTAATCCTGTTTACTCAGAAGGATAACCTGTCAGCAGATACAGCAGCGTACTTACAGGAAGGTGATTTTGACAAGATCATCATCTTAGGTGGAACTGGCGTAGTAAGCGATGCAGTTGCAGCTCAGTTGAAAGCAATCTGTTCAGACGTGACAAGAGTAAAAGGCAAAGGCCGTTGTGAGACAAGTGTGGAAGTAGCTAAGACATTCTTCCCACAGACAGATACAATCGTAGTAGCAACAGCATGGAACTTTGCAGACGCATTAGCAGGCGGACCATTCGCCTCTGATCTGGATGCACCGATCATTCTGTTGGATACAAAAGCAAACAAATTAAAAGAAGATATGATTCAGTACGTGAAAGATGCTGGTGTAGAACATATCGTAGTACTTGGTGGAACAGGCGCAGTAAGCGATAAACTTTATACAGATCTTGAAAATCTTCTGAAATAGAAAAGAATAAGTAGAAAAGCCATTCTGGTTATGTTACATAACCAGAATGGCTTTTTGTCATATGCAATATTTTCTTACAACGTTGGCAGCAGGTTCATGAATTCCTGAGTGGAACCGTTTGCTGGAATTGTTGGGTTGGCTGCAGCTACAATCTGTCTGCTTGGCATTGTTTCAGCTATATTGATGCGGAGCAGGTCTTTTTCGTTTGGCTTCAAGCAGTAATCTGGTACAAGGGCAATGCCTAGACCGATGCGGGCCAAGTCGATAAGCAAGTCGTTGCTACTGAGTTCTACTTCTGGGATCAACTCCATCTGGTGCTGTAAGAACAGGTTGTGGAGATAGTCGCTGGTGGTAGTCTGTCGACTAAGCATTAAGATTGGATGCTCATTTAACTTAGCAAGACTGAGCTCTTTTGGAAGTGCAAAATATGCCGGATTGGCGATAAATACATCTCGGAATTCCCAAACAGTTTTCTGCACGTAAGATGCGTTGAGTCTTGCGTTTGGAAAGTTCGTTACGATCATGTCTACTTTTCCCTGTTCCAGCAGATCTACACAGGCAAGAGAAGTAGCATTGGTTACTTTGATCGGCACTTTTGGGAACAGCTTGTGGAATTTCTGTAAGTAAGGAACAAGCAAATAGCGGCAGATAGTGTCGCTGGCGCCGATATGTAATTGACCAAGGCCAAGACTCTGACTGTCCAAAAGCTGAGATTCGCCACGGCGGATCAGGTTCATAGCTGGTTCGATGTGTTTGAGCAGCATTTTTCCCGCAGGTGTCAGCTGGACTTTCTTTGTGCTTCGGATGAAGAGCGGCTGATCTAATTTTTTCTCCAATGTTTTGATAGACTGGCTCACCGCTGACTGAGAGATGAAAAGCTGTTTGCTGGCTTCAGAAAAACTTAGTGAAGATGCAACGTAATAGAAAACTTTATATAATTCATAGTTAATATCCATTTTTTGACTCCTGGAATTATTATTTCTTAAGTATAGTTAATAAAGATTATAAAGCAACGCTTATAAAAAAGCAATATTAGATTGACTTATCAATCGGATTAAATATATTAATTTTTCTAATTTATAACCCTAAGGTATACTTTTGTTATAACAGAGAAGTTAGGAAAAATTTTCTGACATATTTTGTAAAATAGTTTTCTCTTTTCCAGGATACTTTGTTATAATAAAAATGAGGTGCATTTATATGCACATGAATCTGAAATTGAGACCGACAAGAAAGATGGAGGAAATCAAATGAGCAACGTACGTCGAGTTTATGTTGAAAAGAAGACAGCTTACGCTGTTAATGCCAAAGGATTATTGTCTGAAATCCATGGATTTTTAGGAATCGGTGCTGTTAGCGGTGTCCGTGTTCTGATCCGTTATGACATTGAAAATATCTCCGAAGATACATATCAGAGAGCTCTTGGTACTGTATTTTCTGAACCACCTGTTGATGATGTTTATGAAGGAACATTTGACGCAAAAGGTGCTAAATATTTTACTGTTGAGTTTTTACCTGGTCAGTTCGACCAGAGAGCAGACTCTGCAGAACAGTGTATGAAGCTTCTCCATGAAGATGAAGAGCCAATCATCCGTTCTGCAACAACATATGTGATCGAAGGCGATATCACAGATGCTGAACTGGAAGCAATCAAGGCTCACTGCATCAACCCTGTAGACTCCCGTGAAGCTGGGGAAGAGATCCCTGCAACACTTGTACAGGAATTTGACGAACCTGCAGACGTACTCATCTTTGATGGTTTTAAGAATATGACTGAAGCAGAACTGAAAGATCTCTATGATTCTTTAGGTCTTGCTATGACATTTAAGGATTTCCTTCACATCCAGAACTATTTCTGTGGCGAAGAAGACAGAGATCCTACAATGACAGAAATCCGTGTTCTGGACACATACTGGTCCGATCACTGCCGTCACACAACTTTCTCTACAGAACTGAAAGAAGTTGAGTTCAAAGATGGCGATTATAAAGTGCCAATGATGCAGACATACGAAGAGTATAAGGATGCTTTTGCAGAACTTTACGCTGGTCGCGATGACAAGTATGTTTGTCTTATGGACCTTGCAATCATGGCAATGAAGAAACTGAAAAAAGCTGGCAAATTACAGGATCAGGAAGAGTCTGATGAGATCAACGCATGCTCTATCGTTGTTCCTGTTGAAGTAGATGGACAGGTGGAAGAGTGGCTTGTAAACTTCAAGAACGAAACACACAACCATCCAACAGAGATCGAACCATTCGGTGGCGCTGCAACATGTCTTGGCGGATGTATCCGAGATCCATTATCTGGACGTACATACGTATACCAGGCAATGCGTGTTACTGGTGCAGCTGATCCTACAAAAGCTGTTTCTGAAACTCTTGCAGGCAAACTTCCACAGAAGAAGATCGTGCAGGAAGCAGCAGCTGGTTACAGCTCCTATGGTAACCAGATCGGTCTTGCTACAGGATATGTAAAAGAAATCTATCATCCAAACTATGTTGCAAAACGTATGGAGATCGGTGCTGTTATGGGCGCTGCTCCAAGACGTGCGGTACAGAGAATGACATCTGATCCAGGTGACATCATTATCTTATTAGGCGGACGTACAGGCCGTGATGGCTGTGGCGGTGCAACAGGTTCTTCCAAAGCACATACAACAGAATCCATCGACACATGCGGTGCTGAAGTTCAGAAAGGTAATGCACCTACAGAACGTAAGATCCAGAGACTTTTCCGTCGTGAAGAAGTTACATACATCGTTAAGAAATGTAACGACTTTGGTGCTGGCGGTGTATCTGTAGCTATCGGTGAATTAGCAGACGGTCTTACAGTACAGCTTGACAAAGTTCCTAAAAAATATGCTGGTCTTGATGGAACAGAAATCGCTATTTCTGAATCTCAGGAACGTATGGCTTGCGTAATTGCGCCAGAAAACGTTGACCAGTTCTTAAAATATGCAGAAGAAGAAAACTTAGAAGCAATCCCAGTTGCTGAAGTTACAGCAGATCCACGTCTTGTTCTCGTATGGAGAGGCAAGAAGATTGTTGATATCGCTCGTTCTTTCCTTGACACAAACGGTGCTCACCAGGAAACAAGCGTATCTGTTGACATTCCTGCAAAAGCTGATTCTGTGCTTATAGCTCCAGAAGTTGCTGATGTAAAAGAAGCATGGATCAACACATTAAAAGACTTAAATGTTTGTTCACAGAAAGGTCTCGTTGAAAGATTTGACGGATCTATCGGTGCAGGCAGTGTATATATGCCATATGGCGGTAAATACCAGCTCACAGAGACACAGAGCATGGTTGCAAAACTTCCTGTTCTCACAGGCAAATGCGACACTGTAACAATGATGAGTTATGGTTTTGACCCATATGTATCTTCCTGGAGCCCATATCACGGTGCTGTTTACGCAGTTTTAGAATCCTTAAGCAGAATCGTGGCAGCAGGTGGTGACTTTAAGAAAGTTCGTTTCACATTCCAGGAATACTTCCGCAGACTTGGTACAGATCCATCCCGTTGGGGCGAACCATTCGCAGCACTTCTGGGCGCATACAGTGCACAGATGGGCTTCGGACTTCCATCCATCGGTGGTAAAGACTCCATGTCTGGTACATTCAATGATATCGATGTTCCACCAACGCTTGTATCCTTTGCAGTTGACGTTGCAAAACATCAGGATATCATCACACCAGAATTAAAAGCAGCTGGCAACAAGCTGATGCTGTTTACAATTGATAAAGATGAATACGATTTACCTGTATATGAAAAAGTTATGAAACTGTATGACACAGTTCATGGCCTGATTCAGGATAAGAAGATCATCTCCATGTACGCACTTGACGGCAAAGGTCTTGTGGCAGCAATCAGCAAGATGGCATTTGGTAACAAACTTGGTGTTCAGGTTTGCTCCAAACTTGAAGCGGCTGACCTTTTTGCACCAGGATTTGGTAACCTTGTTGCTGAAGTTCCAGAAGCAGAAGTTGATGCGTTACTTGCAGTAATGGAAGCAGCTGGTCTTGGCGCAAATGTTCGTTTCGCTGGTTCTGTTGCTGATGATGCTACATTCAGATACAACGATATTGCTATCACAATGGATGAAGCATTAGATGCATGGACAGGAACACTTGAAAAAGTATTCCCAACTCGTGCTACAACAGATATGACAGAGCTTGAAACAGGCTTATACGATACAAAGGATATCTACATCTGTAAGAATAAGATTGCTAGACCTACTGTATTTATCCCAGTATTCCCAGGAACAAACTGTGAATACGACTCTGCAAGAGCGTTCCAGGCAGCAGGTGCTGACACAATCGTTAAAGTATTCAAGAATATGACAGCAGAAGATATCAGAGATTCTGTTGAAGTGTTTGCAAAAGCAATCGATCAGTCTCAGATCATCATGTTCCCAGGCGGATTCTCTGCTGGTGACGAACCAGAAGGTTCTGCTAAGTTCTTTGCAACAGCTTTCAGAAATGAAAAGATTAAAGAAGCTGTTATGAAGATGCTCAATGAAAGAGATGGTCTTGCCCTTGGTATCTGTAATGGTTTCCAGGCACTGAACAAATTAGGTCTTGTACCACATGGCGAAATCTGCGCACAGACACCAGATTCTCCAACATTGACATACAACACAATTGGACGTCATATCTCCAAGATGGTTCAGACAAAAGTTGTTACAAACAAATCCCCATGGTTACAGGGCGCTGAACTTGGTAAAGTTTACACATGCCCAGCATCTCATGGTGAAGGTCGTTTCGTAGCTCCAAAAGAATGGTTGGACAAACTCTTTGCAAATGGCCAGGTTGCAACTCAGTACGTAAACGAAGCTGGTGTTCCAACAATGGACGAAGAGTGGAACGTAAATGGTTCTTACATGGCTATCGAAGGTATCACAAGCCCAGACGGACGTGTACTTGGTAAGATGGCTCATGCAGAACGTCGCGGAGAAGCTGTAGCGATCAACATCTACGGTGATCAGGATATGAAACTGTTTGAATCCGGTGTTAACTATTTCAAAT
>JAZQSD010000005.1:0-3339 GCA_045629925.1 Eubacterium sp. | reverse complement strand
TGTTTAACGGTATACGAGGATTTAGTGAATGGTAAAACCAGAAAATATTACAGCCTTACAAAAGAAGGCAAAAAGTATTTGAAACAGAAAAAAGAAGAATGGAAAGAATACTCTGATGCAGTAGCCAATGTTTTGTTTTTGGGGGTGTGATAATGGGAAAGAAAGAATATTTAGAGATCCTTTTGTCTCAGATTCGCAATGAAAAAGCAAAAAAGATGGTTGGCGATGAGATAGGTGCTCATATTGATGACCAGACTAGCACCTATATGGATTTTGGATTGGACCAGGAAACTGCAGAAAAGAGAGCAGTGCGAACGATGGGAGATCCTGTGGAAACAGGAGTGTCCCTTGACCGTATTCACAAACCCAAAATGTCCTGGGATATGATTATCATGGTTTCAATCATTGCCTTTTGGGGTTTGATATTACAATTTTTGATCGGAACAGATGCTGGTTCCATGGATTTTTTTAAACACCATCTGATGTATACGATTATTGGATTGGTGATGATGATGCTAATCTGTTTTATCGACTACAGTCGATTGGTTCAGCGTGGTCGTGAGATTGCAGTGGTATATCTTGTTTTCTGCGGAATATGTTTGCTTTTTGGTGAACGCGTGAACGGAACAAATCTGTTTGTAAATCTTGGCCCCTTTGGATTTTCTATGCATTTTATGTTGTATTTATCCATTCCAATCTTTGCTTGCCTGCTGTATCTGTATCGAAAAATGAAAAGAAGACATTTGCTGATTCCTATCGGATTTATGGCTGTGTTGTTTCTTATGTATTATTGGAAAACTGCTAGCATACTGCTTCTTCTGAATGTTGGGCTGATTGCTGGGGTTGTTTTGACCTATGCACTGTTAAAGGGATGGTATCCAATGAATGCAAAGAGAGCAGTGGCTACAGTTTGGAGTATTTTGATCGGATGTCCACTGATTGCAGTGGCAGTCGTGCTGAATAGACTGAACAATGGTCAGTCTGCTGGTTATATTGCCCACCGACTGGATTATTTCCTGAAAGAAGGCGGATCTTACGTGGCTATAAACGGGCAGTTTAGACCGATAAAGCAGATTCTGCAAGAAGCTTTTTTTATCGGTGGAAATACTTCTTTAATGGTTGATGAGGCTGGGCCAGTGGATAACATAGCATGTGATTATGTGCTGATTCACCTTACTTCTTATTATGGACTATTTATACTGTTGGTTCTGATTGCTTTACTGGTATTGTTTTGTGTCACACTGTTTCGGGTATCTTTTAAGCAAAAGAATCAGGTGGGGACCATTATCGGAATCGGTTGTGGTACAGTGTTTGCGGTGCAGATTGCAGAATATGTTCTTATGAATCTGGGGTTGATGCCTGGTACAACGGTATTTTTACCGTTGATCTCGTACGGAGGAACAGGAACTTGCGTTGCATTTATACTTTTGGGTTTGCTGCTTAGCATTTATCGATACCAAAACCTTGTATCAGAGCCTAAAAAGAGAAAGCGTCTTGTTATAAAATTAATGGACGTATAAGGTGTGAATCCCAATAGGGATTCTGCGTTGACTTTGCTGAGAAAAGTTGCTATGTTGAGAATATACTTGACATGGCAATTTTTTTTGTGGAGGAACAAGATGATTTATACTGACAAAACAAAACGTGCATTAAAGCTATGTTTTGAAGCTCATAAGGATCAGGTGGACAAAAGTGGCTTGCCGTATGTATTTCATCCATTTCACCTTGCAGAGCAGATGACAGATGAAAAAACAACCATTGTGGCTTTGCTTCACGATGTAGTAGAAGACACAGAGTACACCATAGAGGATTTAGAAAAGATGGAGTTTGGGGATGAAGTGATAGCAGCATTAAAATTACTCACCCATGAGGACGATGTTCCCTATATGGACTATGTTGCCAATTTAAAACACAATCCAATTGCCAAGGCGGTAAAGCTGGCGGATCTTAATCACAATAGCGATCAGAGCCGGATGGAAGTTATGGATGAAAAAGCATTAGACAGGGCAGAAAAATATAAAAAAGCAATAGAATTTTTGATGGAATAAAATTACTTTGATTGTCAAAACAAATGCTTGCATGAATGATAACAATATGGTAAAATTCAATGTTGTGAATAAAGTTTAATATTGTCAAAGTTTGGCAACAAATCATAATAAAGTCAATAGGAGAAGTGGATATGAGCAAAATTGCAATTCTTACAGATTCAAACAGTGGTATTACACAGGACGCGGGCAAAGAACTTGGGGTTTTCGTTGTCCCAATGCCATTCTATATCAATGATGAAACATTTTTAGAAGATATTACACTGACACAGGATCAGTTCTATGAAAAATTAGTAGATGGTGCAGATATCAAGACATCTACACCAGCGCCTGCAGATGTTACAGATACATGGGATAAGATTTTAGAAGATCATGATGCGATCATTTACATCCCAATGTCCAGCGGACTTTCCTCCACAATGCAGATGGCGACAATGCTTGCAAGTGACGAACCATACGAAGGAAAAGTATGGGTTGTTGATAATCAGCGTATTTCTGTAACACAGAGACAGTCTGTATTAGATGCTAAAATGTTAGCAGAAGCAGGCAAAGAACCACAGGAAATCGTTGATATCCTTATGGCAAACAAGATGGAATCTTCCATTTACATTATGGTAGATACATTAGAATACCTGAAAAAAGGTGGTCGTATCACTCCAGCAGCTGCAGCACTTGGTACACTGTTGAAATTAAAACCAGTACTTCAGATTCAGGGCGAAAAACTGGATTCTTTCGCAAAAGCAAGAACTGTAAAACTTGCTAAGCAGATCATGATTAAACAGATTTTAGATGACTGTGAAAATCGTTACGGTACAAAAGAACCAGGAAAAGTACATATTTCAATGGCATACACACCAGGCAAAGAAGATAAAACAGGCGCTATTGAAGAGTTCTACAGTGAAGTGAAAGAACTTTTCCCAGAACACGACATTGTTGTTCATCCATTATCCTTAAGCGTTTCCTGCCATATCGGACCAGGTGCTCTGGCAGTAACAGCTACAAAAGCAATCGAAATCTAAAAAATAAAAAAAGAAGACTGTTGCATCTTGCGGCAGTCTTTTTTTAGTTTTATAATCAAATGCGCTAGAGTTTTAATTTGATTATAAAAAGGGAATACAATGATAAAGAGAAAAGTTAATTATCAGGCATTTATCAATGCGAGAAATGAATTTCACGGATTTATAGAAAATGTAGGTTTTAAGTTGACCGAAATGGACTACTTATATGCGGTTGCGGAGATTTGTCTTGAAAAGAAACACTATAACCCAATGGGGTCTATTCATGGCGGTGTGCT
>JAZQSD010000004.1:0-2131 GCA_045629925.1 Eubacterium sp. | reverse complement strand
AGGGAGAAAGAAATTTCTTCCAATGGTTCGCTTGTGCTAATCAGTTTCCATTTGGCTTCGCAAAGTCTGCGATTGATCAGATAATTAATTGGCGATATGGAAAAATATTTTGTGAATTCATGGGATAAATGACTTGGACTGATATGAAAATGTCTGGCGATGCTTTCAAGTGTAAGCTTCTGAGTATAATTTTCATTCAGATAAAGCATGATGTCCTTGGCAAAGTGATCAACAGAATCCTGCATGATAAGTTCTACGTCATCCTGCATATCATATAGAAGAGACATCAGCATACACAATGCAAAGTCAACAATCTTTGAGGCCTCAAGGCCTCTTTTTTGATACAGGAAACGTATTTCGTGAAACAAATGACGGACAAACTCTTTGTTGTCCTTCATGGCTAGAACGATAAAGTTTCTATTCCTTAAAAGCATGTTTGGTCCTAAGCCGGCAATCTTAAAATCTTTAGCATGGATAACCCAGATGCTTGTTGGGTCTTTGCTGCTGGATGATACAGAATGCAGTGCGCCAGGATTTATGATTACGACTTCTCCAGCTTTGGCGGTGACAGTATTCATGTCAATGGTGTAAGTGGCAACACCCTTTTCGATATATGCAATTTCTAATCTGTCGCTGTGAACATCCGTAGGTGAGTTCCAATGATAATCATCCTTGCTTAGTGAAATTCTTGCAAGAAAAGGAAGTTGATTATCTTCGAAAATATGACTTTCACGTGAATCAAATTTATAAGCAAACATAAAAAACCCTCCATTTCTTCATTATTTTCCACCTAATTTTACTCAAAAATCAAAGAGGAATGCAAGATTTTTCAGACAAATTAGAAGAGTCACAGACAAAGTTTGCAAGATATTTCAAAAGTATACGGCTATACGGTTAAAATGATGCGTTTAAAAGGGAAAACACTGCAAGATATTTTGAATGTGAAAAAAATATTAAACAAGATAGGCTCTGTTTGCAAAAAATTGATGAATTTATAATGAAATCGATGAGTTAAGTAGAGGAAATCTAAAGAACAGGAGGTCTATATGAACCCAAATATCTATGATTTGAGATCGGCAATTGAGTTTCTGAAAACATTGCCGGGTGAATACGCGGAGACAGATGTTGAGATTGATCCTTGCTGCGAAATTACAGGTGTCTATAGATACCTGGGTGCAGGGGCAGCGGTAAAACGTCCTACAAAAAAAGGACCAGCTCTGATGTTCAACAATATTAAAGGGCATCCAGATGCAAGATGTTTTATCGGCGGTCTTGGTTCACGTGAGCGAACAGCAAAACTGCTTGGTACTACACCTGAAGAAATTTCTTATTTCTTGAAAGACTGTGCAGAAAATCCAATCTGGCCAGTTGAGGTACCTAGAAGTGAAGCGAAACAGACAGTAACTCACTACGCAACAGAACCTGATTTCCACATTTTAAAATATTTGCCAGCAGCACAGGCAACACCAGAGGATTGCGGACCATTTATCACACAGGGTCTCTGCTACGCAAATGATCCAGTAACGGGCGAATCAGACGTAACAATTCACAGAATGTGTATCCAGGATAAAGACACAATTTCCTTCTATATTGTGCCAGGCGGACGTCACATTGGAGCATTTTTCGAGAAGGCTTGTGAACTGAATCAGCCATTGATGTTATCAGTAAACATTGGTCTTGATCCAGCGATTTACGTAGGTTCTTGTTTTGAACCACCAACAACACCAATCGGTTACAACGAACTTGGTGTAGCTGGTGCCATCAGACAGAAACCAGTAGAAATCACAGATTGTCCATCCATTCCACAGAAATGTATCGCAAATGCGGAGTTCGTTATGGAAGCAATGCTTCTTCCAAATGAAACAATCGCAGAAGATTCTGTGACACATACAGGAAAGGCAATGCCAGAGTTCCCAGGATATACAGGACCAGCATTACCAAAACTCTGCAAGATGAAAGTTATCTCCATCTCCTATAGAGAAAAACCAATCATGCAGACAATCATCGGACCAAGTGAAGAACATACATCTCTTTGTGGACTTCCAACAGAAGCTTCTATCATTAAGATGATTGACACAGCTCTTCCTGGAAGACTGAAAAACGTATACGTATGTTCCTGCGGTGTAGGTAA
>JAZQSD010000003.1:0-25698 GCA_045629925.1 Eubacterium sp. | reverse complement strand
TCTTTCATCTTTGCATAACTTTTTTTCTTGAATTTTTCATCACCAACACTTAAAACCTCGTCGATGAGCATAACACTGGTCTCTAACACCGCAGTGATAGAAAAGGCCAATTTCGAATGCATACCACTTGAGTATGTACTTACCGGGCTGTCAATAAAATCTCCCAATTCGGAAAATTCAATAATCTCATCGATCTTCTGTGTGATCTCTTCTTTACTAAAACCAAGAAGCATACCTGAGATATAGATATTTTCTCTTCCTGACAGTTCTGTCTTAAATCCTACACCGATAGAAAGCAAGGACACATCATGTCCGTGCATATCAATATACCCTCTGTCTGGATTAAAAATACCAGCTAATGCCTTAAGCAGTGTAGACTTTCCACTTCCGTTTTTTCCAATGATCCCTAAGATTTCTCCCTTTGGAACTTCAAAAGATACCCCTTTTAATGCTTCAAAATACGCAGCGGATTTATCTTTCTCTTTTCTTCCAAGAAGCTGCTTCTTAATGGACATTTTCTTTAATTTACGATAACGGATCACTAGATCCTGTACTGTAATTGCAATTTCCTGCATATATTTCACCTTAATTCAACTTCATACTTTTTTAGATTACTTTTGCATAACTATTTTCATATTTGTAGATTGTAACAATACCGATCATACAGATTACAATACTCACAACAAGCCACAACAACAAGAATCGCATGTCTGGTCTTGTGTCATATATTAATGCTTTTCGAATACTTGTCATAATACATGCCATTGGATTGTATCTTACAAGAATCTGATTGAACGGTTCTGGGAATCTTGTCTCAATGTTAAAGAAAATACCTGTTGCATAAAAGATGAAACGAAGAAGAATTTTGACAATATTGCTCAAATCTTCTACGAATACACCGAAATGCAGACATAATGAAGAAACTCCAAATGTAAACAGGAACAATACGATAAGCGCAGGAAATACCCACACAAAGTTTAATCCTACTGGTACACGCAGCACAAACAACATGATAACTACGATAGCCAAAGAAATTAACATTTTAACAAAGTTCACCAGCATAGCTGTCTCAATCAAGACAAACTTAGGCATGTATACCTTTGTAACAATAGACTTGTTTCTCTTTACGATACGGATACTGTCGTTAACTGTTCTGTTAAAGAAATCCCATACGGTCAAACCGATAAAAATGTAAACAGGCGCATATTCCATACCGCCTTTGAAAATTTTATCGAAGATGATCGTGTAGATGATCATCATACACAAAGGGTTGAATACCCACCATAACCAGTTCAGGTAAGAACCGGCTACTTCTGCATTTAATTCAGACTTGGCTGCAAATTTTGTGTAGCCAAAATATTTCTTAAAATCTTTTATAAAACGCATTTTGCGTCATCCTCCATTACTCAACAAACTCAACTTCATGCCCGCCTCTGGCTTCTACTGGCGGCAACTGCATATAATCGCCGTACACATGTGTAAGATATGCATGTGTATCTTCAGGGCCACAGATCTGAATATCTTCAAAGGTATGCATGCTGCCTTCCCCAAAGATTTCTTTTCTTACAAACTCTCTCTCTTTGTAGACCCCGTAAGTGTTTCCTACCACTTTAGCAGTGATATATGAATATTTTTTGCACAAATTATTAAATTTGTGGAATATTTTTTCAACATTTAAAAGTTTGAATGCACCTGTCTTCAAACCAAAACGAATAAAAAGCATCGCTTTTTTGCTTCGTTTCATACTTGTTCCCATGCATTTATCCATCATGGCTGCTGCCATGCGTTTTCTAGTTTTTAGAACTTTATCCAAATGTTTTTTTAACGCTTCCGGATCCTCTGGCATTCCATCCAAAGGCATAATATCAATCCAAGCGTTCAGCTGTTTTTTCTCTACTCCAGACTTAGCATAATATTCTCTGAGAAGTTTCACCTGCGTATCTTCAATCTTAACGATATATGTACGATATTCTTCTTCGTTTAGCTCTATTGTTCGCAGACGATATCTACCAGCAGGCTCAATCTTGTCCAGTTCTTCTGATGCTATGAGCAAAAACTTCTCATAATCAGGACGAGGCATACCCAGGTCCACATCATCATCCCATGGGATAAAGCCCTGATGGCGCACTGCTCCCAGCAAGGTCCCGCCCAGCGCAAAATACTGCAGGGAATGCTTCTGACAGATTTGAATAAAGATCTTTACCATATCCAAATTAGTCTGTTGTAATTTCTGCAAATTTTTATTTTCCAAATTCATTACAATTCCTCAATGAATGATCAATTTTCGTTGTCATATTCTATCTTGGTGATCGTATGCTTGTCTTTGTGGGCATCACTTGGAGGCGTCATATACTCTCCATAAAAGTTGCGCAGATAGATATCATATTCCTCTGCACCGGAAAGCATCACATCTTCAAACTGATATCTGCCCTCGGTACCAAGCCATTTTCTTGGAATGATCTCTTTAAAAACATACGCACCAAAAAAGTTCATAACGTACTGAGATTCGTCAAAAGCAAATTTCTGTAGGTTATGATCCAACTTGTCCAATATTTGTTTTGTGTCTTTTCGCCGGCCAAATTTCGTTACCTGGCCAATCTTAATAATGATTCTCTGATACAAAGGTCTGCCTGGACGCATCAGATTAACCATCTTCTCAAAACAAGAAAAATGGTACATTACGCGCTGTGCAGATAATAATGTAAAACGAATCTTTCTACGAATCGGATTGTCTGGAAGCCCATCCATTGGGAAAATATCAATCCAGGCGTTTTCGATCAAAGTCTCTGTATTTGAGTCGTTGTATATCTTCACTCTGCGATCTACCAGACGGCTGAAATATCTCAGATAATCTGGCGTTGTCTTATAATTTAAAACTTCCATGTAGTCCGGAATCTCTTCTGCCGCCAATGCAAGAAACTTCTTGTAATCTTCTCTTGGCATCCCGATATCTACATCGTCATCCCATGGAATAAATCCCTGGTGGCGCACCGCTCCCAGCATAGTTCCGCCAATCAGATAATAACGGAGTCCATGCTTTTCACACAATCCAACGAATGTTTTTACTAAATTCAACTCGTACAGCTGCAACTGTCGGAGCTGAGAATTGTCTTCTTTATTGTAAGCAGCCATAATTTTCCCTAACTATTTCTTGTGATTTTTATCAAACTGCTCCCACAGTTTATCTGGGTCGGAAGATGCCTTTGCCTTTTTCTTTCTCTTGGCAATATATTCATCAAAACTTCCAATAACTTTCGCAGGCGAACCGCCTACAATTGTTCCTTCTGGAACGTCTTTTGTTACTACGGCACCTGCACCAACAATGGCATTCGGACCAATCCTTACGCCTGGCAATATAGTGGCATCTGCCCCAATAAACACGTTGTCCATAACTTCTATACAGTCATATACTTTTCTGTGATTTTTGTTAAACATACCATCCATGACCAAATCAATACGGTCGTGATTCACGAATCGCACATTGGTAGCGATGGAAACATTGTTATGGATTTTTACCAACTTAGGATCTGCCGGCATAATTCTGGAATAGAAATACACATTTTCGCCAATTCCTGCAAGAATCTCTTTTTTTCGGAGATAATCTGCTCTGGCATATCCATTTTTCAAAAAACCAAACCATGTCTTTTGCATGAATTGTCTGTATTTGCTAAATAAATTCTTTTTTTTCATAGTTCTTTCCTATGCAAAATTTTCTAATTCATTTTCCACTGCATAAATCATACGAGCAAGAGCCTCTTTCTCATCCTCGCCTTCGCAAATGAACTCCAGTTCATCCCCATAGCGAACTCCCGCTCCTAACACACTGAGAAGACTCTTTGCGTTAGACACATTCCCTTTGGCAGATATAAACGTTATCTTACTCTTATAATTTACTGCAGTTTCGCAAAGAAATCCTGCCGGACGCACGTGGAGTCCGGATGGATTTTTTATCTTTACTTTTTGCCTTACCATTCTTTTCCCTTTCTTAGTGAAACCTTTAATTCGTTCCACCAGGTTCTTCTTCAGGATTTCCTTCTGGACTTCCTTCTGGGGCTTTTGTCACTTTTACCACAACCATGATTGTATCTTCAATCTGGTAATCGCCCGCTACCGTTACTCTCAATAACGGTGTTTCTTCTGTAACACCTGTTGCGTCCACAACACCTTTCAGGTCTGCAGCCGTAATATTATCAAGATCAGATACATAGTCCTTGATTGTTACTGGAATTGTTTCTCCTTCAATTTCAACCAAATATCCTTCCGGAACATTCTTAATCTGAATATTTGCAACTGGCATTTGGAACTCTTTTACTTCTTTGCCTTCTAATGAAACAGTCACTACAACCTGAGCATCCTGTCCTTCTGCCAAGCTGATTCCTTCTGGAAGATAATCATTTAAATCGATTGTTTTTTCAAACGTTTTGATTGCACCGTCCACATTCATATCCACTCCGTCGATTACGACAGATTTTACAGAATGGATGGCATTGGACTTACCAACAATCTGAACCTTATCGATTGTACCGCTTACACTGGTAATTCGATATCCATCGCTAGGGGCACCGTTCACTTCGTAAATAACTGGAACAGTTGCTCTCTCTAAGACACCAACTGATACAGTGACAACACTGTTGCTCATAGTAATTCTATCAGTATCAACCACCTTATCTTCAGCATCATACAGTGCAAGATCTACTTTCTGCACAGAATCTGCTTCTAACGCAGTTACATCAACCCATGCTACCGCCCTATCAACAGACTCAACAATTGATTCTGGGCCTGTCAAGCGGATAGAATCCTGTGATGGAGTATATGCAGACAAAAGATATCCCTCTGGAACTTCACCGATTGGTTCTACTACAACCGGAACTGTCACGGATTCAATATTTTCCACAAAAACTTCCACATACTGTGTACGTTTGGTAATTGTTATATTCTGCGCATATTTCTTCGCTGTAACTGTAATTGGAACCTGAGAAAGGTTTTCCAGGTTTTCAAGATTTGCAGTAGCCACAAAATCTTCAATAGTGAGACGCTCAATAATGGAACGCTGACCTGATACAGTGAATGTTATAATATCAGAGTTGTCCACTACTTCATATGTCATACCCTGTTCTTCTAAAACTTCTGCATTCTGCATTTCGACCCTAACAGTAAACTGTTTTGTCTTTTCAGGATCTTCTACGTTTACAATTACCAGCCAAAACACAATTGCAATTACAACAGCAAGAACTTTAAGGCCGAAATTGTTTGTTATTATTTTAAGAATCTTTTGAACCATCTTTCAGCCTCCTTCTGATTTTTTCCATAAACTGACTGCCAGAATTTCCGGAAACCACCAGATTATTCAGTTTTTCACGCAAAAATTCAGCATCTACATTGCGATGTAATACACCATCTACAGCAAGTGACACATGTCCTGTCTCTTCTGATACGATAATGGTTACTGAATCACTTACCTCACTAACACCTACTGCCGCACGATGTCTTGTTCCAAGTTCTTTGCTGAGCTTGTAATTATCAGATAACGGCAGATAGCAAGTTGCAGAAACGATTCTGTTTCCGCGCACAATAACAGCACCGTCATGCAATGGTGTGTTATGTTCGAAAATATTGATCATAAGCTGGCAAGACAGCAGAGAATCCAGCATAATTCCGGAACGTATGTATTCGTTAAGAGGAGTTTCTCTCTCTATAACAACTAAAGCGCCTGTTTTCGCCTTGCCCATCTCAAAGCTGGCTTTGACGATCTCATTTGTTGTTTTTTCTGTAAAATCGTCTGGACTTTCTTTCTGCATGTTTCTACTAAAAACACGCGCAAGGAAATTGGATCTTCCCAAATGTTCAAGGGCATGTCGCAATTCAGGCTGGAAGATGATTACCAGCGCAATTACAGCTACACTGAACAATTTGTTAGCCAACCAGAGGATCGTGTTCATCTGCAGCAACGCCGCTACAAGAAGAAAACCAAACACTACCAAAAGCCCTCTCATAAGAGCCCATGCTCTGGTATTCTTTACCCATACCAAAACATAATACAATATGAATGCGATGATAATGATCTCAACCACATCAGTTACAGATATTGTTAACGGGGTAAAATTCAACCATGAAAAATATTTATCTGCAAAAGCGTACAGTGGCGCTGCAATCTCTTTCATCCTGTCACTCCTTAATCCCTAAGTAGTTTTTATTTATCGTCCCTCTCCAGAGACGGAATGTAAACAGCTTATTCCAGCCATTCACCTTCTACGTCAAATTCTTCCATCACTTTTTTTGCAATCTCATCTTCTTTTGTTGTTTCAGGCACATTGCTTGTTTCTTTTTTAGATGAGTTCTTTGCATATCGTTTGGAAGATTTCTTTTTATTCTTCTTTGGTTCTTTTTCTGGTGTGGCAACAACAGTTTCTTTCGAACCATCTACAGCAATATCAGACGCCACGTTTTCAACATCTGCTGCGTCTTCCGCCTGTTTTTTCAACCGGCCTGGTGCACGGACAACTTTGTGTTTCTTGCTAGCAATCTGTTTTACTTCTCTGTCTTTTAATTCTATAGAAGCCTTTGGAACTGCTTTTACATAGTAATAATAATCTTCGTCTTCAAATTCAATACGCTCTACGCGAGAGTAATCCAATGTATGGATTGTAAACATCAGGCCCGCGGACAATATCAAACCAATGATATTTCCTAAGAAAATAATTCCCAGCTGTTTTGGATCACCTAAAGCAATCATACCTGCTCCGATAACTACAAACTGAATAACTGAACCTAAGATTACAGCAATCCCCCAAGCATGATCCATGGAAGACTTTCTCACATAATAAACAACAAGAGAAGCCGCCACAAAAGCAACCATATAAACAAGAATCTGTTTGTTTACAAAAATCTGGTTGAGCGCCATGGTAAACTTGGTTGCTATCTCTGAAGATTCTTCAAAAGATCTGAAAAGCGCTTCATTGTCTCGCACATTTTTCAGCAAGAAATAAACCATATAGCCACATAAAACTGCGATCACATTGTATGGTTTTCCTTTTAATCCCACCGCATTTGGCATCACATAAGGAATTCTAAATGCACTCAGGATTGGTGTTAAAAGAGCATAAAAACCACTGTTTTTTGTAAATCTGAAATACAGACAAAACATAAGAATAAACAGCAAGAGTGCGATTATGCACAACTCTAAAGCCAACGCATAAAAATGCAGCAAAATCAGCACCGCTCCAAAGAAAACCGTCAATGACACTGGTGTAAATGCACAGATTACAGCAAGCCCTAATGCTAACAGCGGATTATCTATTGTCTCCATGTATCCAACAGATTGATTGATCATAAGAAATGCCACTAATGCTACTACAAATTTCACAACTGCCAGCGACAATTTTTCTCTCTTTCCTACAATCTGAAAAATTCTTTCTCTTAATTCCAGTAAAAATGTCATACTATTTTCTCCGTTTCAAAAAACCTTTTTTTCGCTCTTCTTTTGCTTCTTCATCCGCAATCTCTTCTGGGGTCATATAAGAACGGACAACCCTTTTGAGATTTCGCATGTATGGCTCCGCATGAGCCTTACTCAACTTATACTTCCTTCTAGCCCAAATAAAAGTTAGCGCCAGATAAGCCGCGATAAAAACAATATAGAAAATACCCATGTTTATGGCTAAATCTTTTATATTCTCCAGCGTGGTCAATCCTTCTATAAAATCAGGTTTTCGCAGAAAATAGAGAGCCAGAATGATGATTGCCGCAATGGTTCCTAAAATAAGCGACTTAATAAGTTGCAATGCCACGTAATCCCCTCTGCGAAACGATGTTACATACAACTCTTTTTCCCCGGATCTACTTTCATAGATTGCCATCCTAGTCATGTCTTTTACTTTTTCCTGATTTAACATATACAATCACCTTCTTTTGTCGTTTTCCTAAAAAAGGGCAGACTCCTACTAAATACATTTTATTATAACACGGACATTATATATTTAAAAGGGTTAATTCCCTTGACCTCCAACAGCTACCGTCACTACAAAAACTTCTGTGGCCCCTGCCGCTTTTAACACTTTTGCTGCTGCATCTACAGTAGCCCCTGTTGTATAGATGTCATCCACTAGGATAATCTTTTTGCCACGAACATATTCACAGCCCTCAGCAGCAACAGAAAATGCCTTCTCTAGATTATGTTTTCTCTCTTTCCTACTTAAATTTTTCTGAGATCTGGTATCCACAGTTTTCAGCAGAAGTCCTTCACACACAGGAATCCTTGTCTGTTTGCTGATTTCTTTCGCCAAAAGCAGTGATTGATTATATCCTCGTTCCTTTTCTGTTTTTTCATGCACTGGAATGGGAACCAGCAAATCTCCTTTGCAATTATAAATCCATCGCCCCAACATTCGGCAAATTTCTCTTCCAAAAAACTCTGCGTATTCTTTACGATTACCTTTTTTAAACCGATACAAAGATTCTTTCGTTTGTTTCTCATACACAAAAACAGATCTCGCTTGATTGTAAGAATGTTTCACCCGTCTGCAGTCGTAACAGAATTCCATCCCTTCATTATCCAATTGTTTCCCGCACTTCAGACATTTTTCTTTAGTTATGTAAACCAAGTTCTTCTGGCAGTTTTTGCAAGCACCTCCATCACCATCCATTTTAGACAGAATCTTATCACAAAATGAACAACGGGGCGGATATATAAAATCTATCGCCCCGTTCCATGCATTTACAGAAAAAGAAAGCACCTCTTTCATCAAGGGCACAATCCTGCTTTTCTTTTTTAACATAAAACCTCTTTCCCAGGTTTATCTTTCAATACATTATACTCTCTCTAATACTGTTCCAACAAACGTTCCTTCAAGCCAGTATACCGTCTCTGCTGTGATGTGTTTTGTATCATGCTTTGGAAGAACCCATCATCCCCCACCACCGTTACACATTTCTTCGCTCTGGTAACTGCAGTATAAAGGAGATTTCTGTTCATCAACATCCGCGGTCCGTTTAAAATTGGCATAACTACCGCTGGATACTCACTTCCCTGTGATTTGTGCACTGTAATCGCATAAGCTAATTCCAACTCATCCAACTGTTTAAATGGATATTCCACCGTTTTTCCTTCTTCAAATTCAACTGTCATCGTTTCCGAAAAAGAATCGATGGTCCGCACAACACCCATATCGCCATTAAAAACACCCATTCCTTTCTCAATAGGAATGCCATACCGGCTGAGAACCTCCCACTCAATCTGGTAATTGTTTTTTATCTGCATGACCTTATCACCTTCTCTGAAAAGCCCCTGGCCATGCTCTTTCTCTGCCTTATCCTGTGTTGGAGGATTTAGATACTGCTGTAAGATTACATTTAATCGCTCCACTCCCAACAGGCCTTTTCTCATAGGTGTTAGCACCTGAATATCAAAAGGTGATGCATCTACATATTTTGGAAGTTTCTGCTGGATCAGCTGAATGCAAATACTGATAATCACATCTGCATCATATCGCTTCAAGAAAAAGAAATCCTGACTTTTGTTATCCAGCGCAACCGGTTCTCCTCCATTAATCTTGTGCGCATTCACTACGATATCACTCATTGATGCTTGTCTAAAGATACGCTGTAAGCGGACTACTTTACAGGTATTTGCTTCAATAATATCCTTCAACACACACCCCGGCCCAACGCTAGGCAGCTGGTCTGCATCGCCCACAAGAATCAACCTTGTTCCATAAACAACCGCTTTTAAAAGCGAATGCATCAGAGTTATGTCAACCATTGACACCTCGTCAATGATGATCACATCTGTTTCTAATGGATTCCGCTCATTTCTCTCAAAACCTGCATGGCCACCCTGCTCGTCCACACTTCCATTCAACTCCAGCATCCTGTGGATAGTGCGAGCCTCATACCCAGTAGCCTCACTCATCCTCTTAGCAGCTCGCCCGGTTGGCGCCGCCAGATAAATATCCATTCCCTCTGATTCAAAATACTGTATGATTGCGTTGATCGTAGTTGTTTTACCCGTTCCTGGTCCACCGGTAATTACAAGCAATCCTCTCTCTGCAGCCTCTCGCACTGCATCCTGCTGAATCTCATCCAAGACAATACCTGTCCGGCGTTCAATCTTTTTAATCTGCTTGTCGATATGTTCTGCAGACACTTGGTATCGCACATTTAGGGAGCGCAACATAGCAGCTGTATTAGCTTCCATATTGTAATAGACAGCGGCGTAAATAAATCTTACACCCTCACGCTCTTTTATGATCAATCTCCGTTCAATACCCATGTCCATATAATGTTTTTCAATATATTCCGGTTCTATCTGAAGCAGCTCGCTTGCCTTTGCCGTCAATACTTCTTCCGGCAAACATGTATGCCCGTCCTGTGCAGCTTGTTGCAACACATACAAGACACCACTTCGGATACGGAAGTCGGAATCGGCATGGATTCCCACTCGTCTGGCAATTTCGTCTGCGATTTTAAATCCCACACCGCTCATGTCATCTGCCAGCTGATATGGATTCTCTTGAATAATCCGATATACATTTATCCCGTAGGTCTGATAGATTTTTACTGACAAAGACAAAGATATCCCATACTTCTGCAAAAACACCATCGCTTGCCGCAATTCTTTCTTTTCTTCTGACTGCTGTGCGATCTCCATTGCCTTTCGCTCGCTGATACCCTTGATCTCTGCCAAGCGTTCTGGCTCTTCTTCAATAATGCGAAATGTATCCTGCCCGAAACGGCGCACGATACGAGCGGCCAAAGCCGCACCAATTCCCTTGATCGCACCAGACCCCAGATATCGCTCGATAGACACAACATCCTCAAGAGCCCGGCTCTCATAAGAATGAACCTTAAACTGTTCCCCATATGTATTGTGGGACACATACTCCCCTGTCAGAGCCAGCATCTCTCCCTCATTTACTATATGAAACACACCTGTGCAGGTCATTTCTTCCCCTTCACAAATTAAGTTCAATACTGTATAGCCGTTATCTGCATTTCTATATACAATGTGCTCTACGTAGCCTGTAATCGTTTCCATTAAAACCCTTTTCGCGCCTGTAATATTACGGCACTGCCTTTCTCATCCGATTCAAAAAGGGGACTGCATAGCATGTCCCCTTAAAATGTATCGTAGATTATAACTTAATCATCTCTTCTTCCAGCTAAAAACTCAACATATTTGCCTGTACCAACAGCCACACATGTCATTGGATCTTCTGCTGTCATTGTATTGATACCTGTATTCGCTTCCAAAAGCTGCTCTAAACCGCGAAGTAATGCACCACCGCCTGTAAGAACAATTCCTCTGTCTGCTACGTCTGCCGCTAATTCAGGTGGTGTCTTCTCCAAAACACTGTGTACTGCTTCAACAATCTGCATTGTTGCTTCTCTCAGCGCTTCTTCTGTTTCTTCTGAAGTAACTGTAACTGTCTTTGGAAGACCTGTTACCAGGTTACGACCGCGCACTTCCAGTGACATTGGTTCTGCCAGTGGATAACATGTACCAACTTTGATCTTAATATCTTCTGCCGTTCTTTCACCGATCAGAAGATTGTGTTTCTTTCTCATGTAACGAACGATCGCTTCGTCAAAGTCATCACCTGCGATCTTAATGGAAGCACTTACTACAGTACCGCCAAGAGAAATTACTGCAATATCTGCTGTTCCACCGCCGATATCAACGATCATATTGCCACATGGTTTTGAGATATCAATACCTGCGCCGATCGCAGCTGCGATTGGCTCTTCGATAATTTTAACGTCCCTTGCTCCAGCCTGATAAGTAGCATCTTCTACTGCCTTTTTCTCAACTTCTGTAACACCACTTGGTACACATACACTGATTAATGGTTTACGAAGACTTCTCTTACCTACTGCTTTCTGGATGAAATATTTCATCATTTTTTCAGTTACTGTGTAATCTGAAATAACGCCCTGACGAAGTGGTCTAACCGCAACAATATTACCAGGTGTACGACCCAGCATGAGACGCGCTTCTTCGCCAATGGCTTTTATCTTATTTGTATCACGGTCAAAAGCAACCACGGATGGCTCTTTTAACACAACTCCTTTACCCTTCACATACACAAGGATGCTGGCAGTCCCTAAATCAATTCCGATATCAGTTGTTACCATAAACTGCTCCTTTCACCTATTTCCTGTTCTTTATCATAATTCATTCTGATTATTATCTCGTGTAAATTTCCAGAATATGTCAAAACAGACTTTCTCGTTTATTTATTATATACAAATAAAGTCAATTTTCAAATGCTTTTTAAAAATTTCATAAAATAATAAAGAACAACTTACAACAGATGTTTTTTCACATATTTACCTGTATAGGAGTCAGGATTTTCTGCCACTTCTTCCGGCGTTCCCTGTGCCACAACAGTGCCGCCTCCGTCACCGCCTTCAGGCCCCATATCGATAATGTAATCGGCAGTTTTGATTACATCCAGGTTGTGTTCTATGACAAAGACGGAATTGCCGCCTTCAGCAAGGCGATGCAGAATATCAACCAATTTATGCACATCTGCAAAATGAAGTCCTGTGGTAGGTTCATCCAAAATGTATATTGTCTTTCCTGTACTTCGCTTGCTCAATTCAGTAGCAAGCTTAATTCTTTGCGCCTCACCACCGGACAATGTTGTAGACGGCTGCCCTAATTTGACATAAGACAAACCTACATCATACAGCGTCTGGATCTTATTTCGGATCGACGGAACGCTTGAAAAGAATTCCAGCGCTTCTTCTACAGTCATATCCAACACGTCAAAAATGCTTTTCCCCTTGTATTTGACCTCTAAAGTCTCACGGTTATATCGTTTTCCATGACAAACTTCACAAGGCACATAAACATCTGGCAAAAAGTGCATTTCAATCTTTATAATTCCATCTCCGCTACAGGCTTCACACCGGCCACCTTTAACATTAAAACTGAAGCGCCCTTTCTGATATCCTCTAGCTTTTGCGTCAGGAGTTGCCGCAAAAAGTGTTCTTATATGGTCAAAGACACCTGTATAGGTGGCAGGGTTTGATCGAGGTGTTCTTCCAATCGGAGACTGATCAATGCAAATTACTTTATCCAACTGATCAATCCCTTTCACACCATCATGTTTTCCCGGAATCGTTCTAGCGCGATTCAACACTTTCGCCAAATGCTTGTACAGGATCTCATTGATCAAAGAACTTTTTCCTGATCCAGATACACCAGTAATGCATGCAAACACTCCCAGTGGAAAATCCACGTCAATATTTTTAAGATTGTTTTCTCGCGCTCCTTTTACAGTCAGGTAACCCGCAGGCACTCGTCTAGTTTCAGGAACTGGTATCTTCTTCCTTCCGCTCAGGTAATCTCCTGTTATGGATTCCGGACATGCCATAATATCATCTGCTGTTCCAGTCGCAATGACTTGACCGCCGTGTTCACCAGCTCCAGGCCCAATATCCACAATAAAGTCAGCAGCACGCATAGTATCTTCATCATGCTCAACCACCACCAATGTGTTTCCCAAATCTTTTAGATTTTTTAACGCTGCCAACAGCTTATCATTATCTCTTTGATGAAGCCCAATACTTGGCTCATCCAAAATATAAGCCACGCCCACCAAGCCTGATCCAATCTGTGTCGCTAAACGGATTCTCTGCGCTTCACCGCCGGAGAGTGTGCCCGTCGCTCTTGATAAAGACAGATATTCCAAGCCAACTTCCATTAAGAATCCGACTCTGGCACGAATCTCTTTCAACACCTGATTTCCTATCAATTTTTGCTGTTCACTCAATTCCATATTCTGCAAGAATTCATGAAGATCCTTCACAGACATAGATGTGATTTCATGTATATTTTTCCCGGACACAGTAACTGCCAGCGATTCTTTCTTCAAACGCTGCCCATGACACTCTGCACATGGAGTGATCCGCATGAAAGATTCATACTCTTGACGCATAATGTCCGATCCAGTCTCTCTATATCTTCGATTAGAGTTCTTGATTAGCCCTTCGAAAGCAATATCATAGACACCTTCACCGCGCTGCCCTTTATAATGCACTTTCACTTCACGGCCTTCTGTACCATGAACCAGCATGTGCCTTACTTCTTCTGAAAGTTCCTGATACGGCGTATCCAAACTAAACTTATACTCTTTCGCCAATGCTTTTAAGATTGCATTTGTAAAACTTCCATCGGAAGCAGAAGACTGCCATCCCATAACTTGAATCGCACCCTCCGCAATACTGAGGGATTTATCCGGGATCATCAAATCCTCGTCAAATTCCATCTTATATCCAAGCCCATAACAAACTGGACAGGCTCCAAAAGGATTATTGAATGAGAAACTTCTCGGTTCTATCTCATCAATGCTAATTCCACAATCTGGGCAGGAAAAACTTTGGGAAAAGTGAAGTTCTTCCCCATCGATCACATCCACTGTCATAAGCCCTTCTGCCAGCTTTAAAACATTTTCAATGGAATCGACCAATCGTCTCTGGATACCATCTTTTATAACTAAACGATCCACAACAATATCAATGTTGTGTTTGATATTTTTATCCAAAACAATGTCTTCAGTAAGTTCATAGGTATTTCCATCTACCTGAACGCGGACATAACCACTTCGTTTGGCCTTTTCTAAAAGTTTTTGATGAGTTCCTTTTCTTCCTCTTACAACAGGAGCAAGAAGCTGGATCTTAGTTCTGTCTGGCAATGCCATAATCTGATCCGCCATCTCATCTACCGTCTGTTTTCGAATCTCACGGCCACACTGCGGGCAATGTGGGATTCCTATTCTGGCATACAGCAAACGAAAATAATCATATATCTCTGTCACAGTTCCCACTGTAGATCTAGGATTTCGATTCGTAGATTTCTGATCAATAGAAATTGCAGGCGACAACCCCTCGATCTTTTCCACATTCGGTTTCTCCATCTGGCCTAAAAACTGTCTTGCATAAGATGACAAAGACTCCATATAACGTCTCTGTCCCTCTGCATAAATAGTATCAAATGCCAGAGAAGATTTCCCTGATCCGGAAAGTCCTGTCAAAACCACAAATTCATTTCTCGGTATGTCGATATCAATATTTTTCAAATTGTGCTCATTGGCACCGCGTATTTTAATATACTTTTTTTCCATACTAGTCTATATCTCTCAACATATTTTTTAACTCGATCATCTGATCTCGAAGCTGTGCGGCCGCCTCGAAATTCAGCTCCGCCGCAGCCTTCTGCATCTTCTTGGTTACTTCCGCAACCAGTTTCTCCAATTCTTTCTTGCTCATGGACTCTGGATCCTTCTTGAAATTCAGTTCCTCCTGAGCAACCTTCTTGGAAATACTGATCAGATCTCGCACTGACTTCTGTATTGTCTGAGGTGTGATTCCATGTTCCTCATTATAGGCCATCTGAATCTCACGTCGTCTCTCTGTTTCTGCAATGGCAACTCGCATAGATTCAGTGATCATATCTGCATACATAACCACATGACCTTCAGAATTACGGGCTGCTCGTCCTATTGTCTGAATCAAAGATGTTTCAGAACGAAGGAATCCTTCCTTATCCGCATCTAAGATTGCCACAAGCGTAATCTCTGGGATATCTAACCCTTCACGAAGCAAGTTGATGCCCACCAGAACATCAAACACATCTAATCTTAGATCACGAATAATCTCCGCCCTCTCCAAGGTATCAATATCAGAATGAAGATATTTCACACGAATTCCCACTTCGCGCATATATTCCGTAAGATCTTCCGCCATTTTCTTAGTCAGTGTTGTAACCAAAACTTTATGATGTCCAGCCACTTCCTTTTTGATACGACTCAACAGATCATCAATCTGCCCCTCCACAGGACAAACTTCCACCTTAGGGTCCAGCAGTCCTGTAGGACGGATAATCTGCTCCACTCTCATCAGTTCATGTTCCTGTTCGTACACACTAGGAGTTGCAGACACAAACATCATCTGATCAATCTTGCTTTCAAACTCTCCAAAATTGAGTGGTCTGTTATCCTTAGCCGATGGCAATCGGAATCCATAATCCACCAACGTTGTCTTCCTAGACTGGTCACCAAAAAACATTCCTCGTACCTGCGGAATAGTAATATGGGATTCATCTACAATAATCAAAAAATCATCTGGGAAATAGTCAATCAAAGTATACGGTGGTGCCCCTGGCTCCAATCCTGACAAATGTCTGGAATAATTCTCAATACCGCTACAGAACCCTGTTTCCTTCAACATCTCCACATCAAAATTAGTTCTCTCGGAGATTCTCTGCGCTTCCAACAGCTTATCTTCGCTTTTAAAATAGCGAACTCGCTCATCCAGTTCCTCCTCAATAGCCTTTGCCGCCGCCAAGATTTTCTCCTGAGGAACTACATAATGAGACGCAGGAAAAACAGCCAAATGTTCCAAGCGGCTCTTAATCTCTCCCGTCAAAACATCAATCTCGGTGATACGATCAATCTCATCACCAAAAAATTCTACACGATATGCCGCATCACCGCGGTCCGCAGGAAAAATCTCCACCACATCACCGCGTACTCTGAACGTACCTCGATGAAAATCCATATCATTTCGAACATACTGCATATCAACCAAACGACGCAGCACTTCGTCTCGGTCCTTCTCCATCCCCGGTCTAAGAGAAATCATCATGTTCTGATAATCAACCGGACTTCCCAAGCCATATATACAAGAAACACTGGATACAATAATTACGTCTCTTCGCTCTGTTAATGCTGCTGTTGCTGACAAGCGCAATTTATCTATCTCTTCATTAATAGCAGAATCTTTTGCAATATAGGTATCAGTGGAAGGTACATATGCTTCCGGCTGATAATAATCGTAATAGGATACAAAATATTCTACTGCATTGTCAGGGAAAAATTCTTTAAACTCACCATAAAGCTGCGCAGCCAATGTCTTATTATGTGCAATGATTAGCGTAGGTTTGTTCAACTGCTCAATAACATTGGCCATAGTAAATGTCTTGCCTGAACCGGTAACCCCAAGCAACGTCTGAAACTGATTCCCTTCCTGGAAGCCCTTCACAAGCGCTTCGATAGCCTGTGGCTGATCGCCAGTAGGCTTGTATTCTGATTTCAAAACAAACTTGTCCATAGCTTCCTCCTTTAAATATCAATAGTATCTTACATATATCACACTTTTATCATGACATTGGATAGTATTTAAATCATTATATCAAATCATCGGTAAAATGTATATAGACTCGAACTTATGTTCTGTATTTGTTTCAAAAAAAGAACCACCAGTCCGAAGACCAGTGGTTCTATTTCTACTCTTTGTAATGCTTGTTACACTTCAATTGGTTTTGCGTCCTTTACTTCAGCAAAGTATTCAATCGCTGTAAGAACGATACATACTGCATAGATAAGGAAACCAATCAATTCAATGAGTGCGAATGGTGCAAGTGGTACTCTTAAGATTTCTGTTGTCTGTCCACGCTGTGCGTAAGAACCGATCTGACCAAATGCTTTGTATGCCATAAGGAATGCAAAGATTGCACAGATAATCTGCATGATACCATTTGTGATGCATCTTACTTTTGGTGGGAACTTGTTAACGAACATGTCAACTCGAACATGTGCATCTTCAAGCTGTGTTTTACCAAATGTAAGGAACATCATGATAACCATCATAAGTGGCACGATTTCGTTTGTACCAGGAATACGAGCAGAGGAAACAAGTCCTAAAATTACGTCGATAACCTGTACAGCACATGCAACTAATAATGCAAACATTGAGATGTAAGAAATGCCACCGCATAACTTTGTCAATCCAGAGCGAAATTTTTTCATAAGAATTTAACTCCTTTCAGGACAGCATTTCTATCAATTTACAAAAATTAATTAAAAATACTGATTCAATTATTTAGCGTTAGCATCAGCGATACACTGCATAGCTGCATCATAGATAGCCTGACCATTTTCGATGTTAGCGATCCAATCCTGAGCAACTTTATCAGCTACAGCTTTAAGGTTAGCTCTTTCAGCATCAGATAATGTGTAAAGTTTTTCAGCTACGCCGTCCATAGCTTTAACTCTAGCTTCACATTCATCCCATGTAACTGTGTATTTACCAGCATCTGCGGATACTTCGTCTAAGATCTGCTGTAAGTCAGCTGGAAGTTTAGCATAGCTATCTGGGTTCATAAGCATGAAGTATGTAGAAACACCAACGTTTTCATCTAAGAAGTGGTTAACTGTTTCATATAATTTGAAGGATTCGATTGCATGCCAGTCAGTGATACATCCATCGTAAACACCTTTGTCAAGGTTGGAGTATAAGTCGTTGATTGGGCAAGCTTCTGCGGAACCACCAAAACCATTGATGAAGGATACTGGAGGGCCAGAGTTACCACGAAGAGCCATACCTTTCATATCAGAAACTGCTGCGATCTGTTTATCTGTTGTAGAAATTGGAGACTGGCAGTTTGTATGAAGGAATAATACGTGGTATGCAGCATATTCTGCATCCATGTAATCTGTTGTGTTGTAGAAGTTCCAGATAGCTTCAGAACCAACTGTTGCCTGTGTAATGTCGATCATTGGAAGCATGAATACTTCTGTTACAGGGAACTGTCCTGCGTAGAAGGACTGAAGACCCCAAGCGATATCTACAGCGCCGTTAAGAACTGCGTCGATAGAATCTTTAGGACCAGCGATTGTACCACCATGGTATACTTCAACGTCAATACGTCCGCCAGAAGCTTCTTCAACTTCTGCTGCCCAGTTATTTAAGAATTCACCTGTAGAAGATGCTTCTGGGTCATGCTGTGTAACTGTGATTTTATAAACTGTGTCATCAACTGGAGCTTCTGCTTCTGCGCTTCCAGATGGAGCTGGAGCGGAACTAGCTGGAGCATCTGCTGGCTTATCGCCACAGCCTGCTGCTAATGCTACTAACATTGCTGCGCAAACTAAAATAGAAACGATTTTCTTTTTCATAATGTCCTCCTTTTATGTAGTGATAAAATTATATGCACCGTGCATATTTCACTCTTTTCATAAAACCCCATGTAGTATTTAGATTACCATGTATAATCGTACATTAATCTTGGAAGGCCAAGTGATAATGGCTCAACAAGAGCAACGATAATTACTGCGATAACCAGGGCTACTACGAACGGAGCAACGCCCTTGAAGATACGTCCAAGAGATACATCCTTGGCAATACCTTTCATTACGTATACGCACATACCTACTGGAGGTGTGATCAGACCTAACTGCATGATCATAACCATCAGTACACCGAACCATACTGGTGAGAATCCCATATCGTTAATAATTGGTAAGAAGATAGGAGTCAACAGTACGATAAGTGGTAAGGAGTCTACGAAACATCCCAATACTGCATAAATTGCAAGGATTGCGATAACTACCAGGAAGTCTGGTACGTTTGATCCTGCAACTGTTTCCGCCAACATAATTGGCAGACGTGATAAGGTTAAGAAGTAACCGAACACGTATGCGCCGATCATGATCATGAAGATCATACCGGATGTTCTAAGTGTATCCATACAAGATTTCTTCAGGTTTTCCCAGCTGAAACGTTTCTTTCCGATCATGAAAAGTAACGCGCCGAACGCACCGATAGCCGCACCTTCGTTTGCTGTAAAGATACCAGCAAAGATACCGCCAAGTACGATAACGAAGAGGATCAAGATTGCGATAACACCTTTGATTGCTTTCAGTTTCTCCGCAAGGGAAACTTTTTCTGCCCTTGGTGCAAGGGCTGGATTTTTCTTAACAAGGATAATGATAGTCATAACATATACCGCTGCTAAGAAGATACCTGGTAAGATACCAGCTGCGAACATTGTACCGATAGATTCTTCAGCCTGGATAGCATAAAGAATGAAACCAGTAGATGGTGGAATCAGGATACCTAATGTACCACCAGCTGCGATAGAACCGCACGCAAGTTCGTCTTTGTAATTGTACTTTCTCATCTCTGGTAAGCAAACAACACCTAATGTAGCTGTTGTAGCTGTTGCAGATCCACAAATTGCCGCGAAGAAAGCGCAGGCAACGATAGTTGCGGATGCAAGACCACCTGGAACACGGCCAATCCACTTGTTACAGAATGTATACAAGTCTTGACTTATGCCCGCATAGAACGCGAACTGCCCCATTAGGACGAACAGAGGTATTACTGAGAGACCATAGTTGTTGACAGTAGTGAATGGAACAGATGCAAAAAGTCCCATTGCGCCACCCATAGTTGTAAGGATCATGTATCCGAAGAAACCAACAACAACCATAGTGAAGCCGATATTCATTCCGAGGAACAATAATACCAGCAGTGCAACTACACCAAGTAATCCAACTACTATTGGATCCATACACTCTCACTCCTTTCGGCTGCTCTTAAACAACCTTTTATCCCATTTTAATACTATTTTTGAAACATTTTGGAATTTCTTCCAAACTTCATAAGGACAAACCCAAAATCCTGATGAAGTAAAACCCAACCATCTCCTTTCTAGTCACAATGCATGCATTATGACATATTTACTCTCTACTCATTTCAAAAGTTTATACCCCTATACCTAGTATACAGCAAGAATTTTCTATCAGTAAGTTTCACAAATTTTGAATTTTATTTTGTACACTTTCGCCAACAATGTTACACAAAAAAGCAGCTGTTTTTTACAAACAACTGCTTTTCAATCATATTATTTTTTCATACAACACTGTTTATACTTGCGTCCAGAACCGCATGGGCAAGGATCGTTAGGATACACCTTCTCAGCCTCACGTTTCTTTGGCGCTTTCTGAAGACTTGTATCTTTATTTGTTCCTGTTACTTTGGCAACTGCTTCACGTTCTACTTTCTGTTCCACACGAACATGCATTAACAATCGAACTGTCTCTTCCTGAATGTTTGCTGTCATCGCATCGAACATGTCGTATCCCTGTACCTTGTATTCAACAAGTGGGTCTCTCTGCGCGTAGGACTGTAAGCCAATACCTTCTCGAAGGATATCCATATCATCAATATGATCCATCCATTTACGATCGATAACTTTCAGGAGCACTACTCGTTCAAGTTCACGGATCTGCTCAGCGTCAGGGAATTCTGCCTCTTTTGCTTCATATAGTTTTACCGCAGCTTCTTTCAGACTGTGTTTTACTTCTTCTTTAGACTTTCCTTCCACATCAGACGCTTTGATTGGCGCAAGTGGAATCACTGGCAACAACAGATCATTTAAGCTTCCGATATCCCATGTATTTCCATTAGACTGATCTTCTGCCAGACAACTGTCCACTGTATTCTCCACCTGTTCTGTAATCATGCGGTAAACTGCATCACGCATATCCTCGCCATCCAATACGCGACGGCGTTCTGCGTACATAATTTCTCGCTGGTCGTTCATAACCTGATCGTAATCCAGCAGGTTTTTACGAATACCAAAGTTGTTGCTTTCAATCTTTTTCTGCGCTTTTTCTACAGAACTAGAAAGCATCTTATGTTCGATTCTTTCACCCTCAGGCACACCGAGAGCATTGAACATATTGATTAATTTCTCAGATCCGAAAAGACGCATCAGGTCATCTTCAAGAGAAATGAAGAATCTTGACTCACCTGGATCACCCTGTCGACCGGAACGTCCACGAAGCTGATTGTCGATACGGCGGGATTCATGTCTCTCTGTACCAACGATTTTAAGACCGCCTGCCGCCATCGCTTCATCATCCAGCTTAATATCTGTACCACGGCCCGCCATGTTAGTAGCAATAGTAACTGCTCCATGACGTCCTGCTTCTGCAACAATCTGTGCTTCCATCTCATGGAACTTAGCATTTAACACATTGTGCTTGATACCGGCTTTGCTGAGCAAGCGGCTGATAAGTTCAGATGTTTCAATTGTAATTGTACCAACTAATACTGGCTGACCTTTTGCATGAGCCGCGATAACTTCGTCCACTACTGCTTTGTATTTTTCAGCTTTTGTTTTATATACAGCATCATCATGATCCACACGAGCAATTGGCTTGTTTGTCGGAATCTCGATAACGTCCATGCCGTAAATATCACGGAATTCTTTTTCTTCTGTAAGAGCTGTACCTGTCATACCAGCCTTCTTAGTATATTTATTAAAGAAGTTCTGGAATGTAATGTTAGCAAGAGTCTTGCTTTCACGTTTTACCTTAACGTGTTCTTTTGCCTCAATCGCCTGATGCAGACCATCAGAATAACGACGTCCTGGCATAATTCGGCCTGTAAACTCATCAACGATAAGAATCTGGTCATCCTGAACAACATAATCCTGATCTCTGAACATAAGATTATGAGCTCTCAGAGCAAGAATAATATTGTGCTGAATCTCAATATGTTCTGCATCTGCAAGGTTGTCAATGCGGAAAAATCTCTCAACCTTTGAAACACCTTCTGCTGTCAGGTTGATAACCTTATCCTTCTCATTAACAATAAAATCTCCGTCTTCTTCCGCTGTAATACCCATAATGGCATCCATCTTGGAAAACTCGCCTGTACCAGAACCGCGCTTCAGCTGTCTTGCCAAAATATCACAAGCCTCATACAGACGTGTTGACTTGCCGCTCTGTCCAGAGATAATAAGTGGTGTACGAGCCTCATCTACAAGTACTGAGTCAACCTCGTCGATGATGGCATAATGCAATTCTCTCTGAACTAACTGTTCCTTATAGATAACCATGTTATCTCGAAGATAATCAAAACCTAATTCGTTGTTTGTAACATATGTAATGTCACAACGATAAGCTTCCTGGCGATCTTTGCTGTCCATGTCGTTTAAAACGACACCAACTTTCAGACCAAGGAATTCATGAATCTGTCCCATCCACTCAGCATCTCGTTTTGCGAGGTAATCGTTAACAGTAACAATATGAACCCCTTTACCTTCCAATGCATTCAGATACGCAGGAAGAGTAGATACCAAAGTCTTACCTTCACCAGTTCTCATTTCTGCAATTCGTCCCTGATGGAGGATAATACCACCAATCAGCTGCACACGATAATGTTCCATGCCAAGAACACGTCTGCCCGCTTCTCGCACAGTTGCAAACGCTTCTGGAAGAAGGTCATCTAAAGTCTCCCCATTTGCAAAACGCTCTTTATACTGTCTTGTCTTATCACGAAGTTCAGCATCTGAAAGAGCCTGCATCTGAGGTCTTAATTTTTCAATCTTGTCAACAATTGGCTTAATCATTTTGAGCTCACGCTCACTATGAGTGCCAAAAAACTTTTCTACGATACTCATCTATATTCTCCTAAAATAAATATAGTGCATTTCCACGCACGCATTACAGACTATTTTAACACTGAACAAACATTTTAACAACCTATACCCGTGAACGAATTATGAATTTTCTGTAAATCTTCCTTCATTTTAAAACAAACAAAATCTTATTTTTTATAGTAAAACCACGAATTATATGATAAACTTTTCTTCGTACTGCAGACCTATGGTCCGTCAGATCAAGCAATATTCAGGAGGTTTCACATGAGTTACAGATATAAAACACGAGGCACTTGCGCTACCATAATCGATGTAGAACTTGATGGAAACATTGTAAAAAATGTAAAATTTACAGGTGGCTGCAACGGAAATTTACAGGCTATCCCAAAATTAGTAGAAGGCTTGACAGTTGAACAGGTAGAAGCAAAATTAACTGGCATTTCTTGTTCTGGCCGCCCTACTTCCTGCGGAGACCAGTTAGCAAAGGCTGTTCGCGCAGCTTACGAAGCCGCACAGAACTAATGTGCATTTTTAACAAAATTACATTTTTATATTTTTTTCACTTGACCGCGCCAAAGCCCTAAATTATGCTTTGTGCGGTCTTTTAATTTTCTGACAACTCTGTGTTTTTCTGTGTTATTTTTTGTTAAAATTGATGTTTTTGCTTGTTTTTCTGATTCTCCATTGACTTCCCCCCGTTTTGCAAGTACAATTAACTTAACAAAAAGCAAGGAGGTACGGTCCAATCAAAATTTAAATTTGCTTTCGTAATTTAAGAAAGAGAGGTACAGTCCAATCAAAATTTAAATTCACTTTCGCAAATTGAGAAAGAGAGGTACGGTCCAAAGGAAATTGTATTTTTTGTTAAAACTTGATGGAACTCGTTATAAGATCTAGACCAGGATATCGAATTCATAGAAGATGTCAACCTTAACTAGAATATATCCTATATGAGAAAAAGAGAAATTAGACAACGAACGAGGAAGATCAGTAAAACTGAATATTGTTACTAAATAACATCTGGGAGCGCACAAGAGAATGAAGAATGCGAAACAGAAACCACAGGGATGCACGTTAGAATGCAGAATGTTGACCTGAAACATTGAGGGACATACGATAGAAAGCAGAATATGAAGCTCGATACCCGGGAAGCCATACATTAGAATGAAGAATATGGCGGAACAAATGATAAGCCGCACAGTAGAATGAAGAATGCGGAGAAACTTAATAATGATGACCGCACAAGAGAATGAAGAATGCGGGACGACTAGACTGAAAGGAGATTAGTCCATTGGAAATTTCAGTTTAAAGGCCACATCGATTTGAGAAACAAACGATGTGGCCACTTTTTTTGCTAAATTCAATTTTTAACTTTATTAGATATATCTTACAGCAGTACCATAGGCAACAACTTCAGCAGCACCCTGTATAACAGCAGATGTTGTATATCTTACATTTACAATGGCATCTGCCCCAAAGCGCTGTGCTTCTGCCACCATACGTTCGGTTGCAATTCTTCTGGCATCTTCCATCATTTCTGTATACGCTTTCATCTCGCCACCGACCAATGTCTTAAAGCTGGCACCGATATCCTTCCCAATGTGTTTACACTGAATTGTGCTTCCCTTTACTAGCCCCAACATCTCAAAATTTTTTCCAGTAATGTAATCTGTGTTTACAAGTAACATATCAACATCCTCCTTTATTTATAATGCTATTGCTCTATTAATTCAAAACAATCGTTCGTTTTTATTATACACCTATTTATACTAGATATAAACAGCGTTTTCCCTAACCAGTTCCATTGCTTTGTCACAATACAATTGCAATTTTACACCTGTCAGTTCTTCCTCTGCAATTGTTTCCAGAAGTTCCTTTGGATCCATGCCTTCATAAAATGCTATTTCCCACACAGCCTCTTCAAGTTCTTCTTCGGATATTTCGAATTCTTCTTTCAAGGCAATTCCATGCAGCACGGTGGTTTCCTGATAACTTCTTTTGGCCTTCTGCCAGCACTGTTCATACACATCTTCTAATGTCTGGCAGCTGTGTTTTAAATAGTCTTCTAAGGTCAACCCTTGACTTTCTAAATCTATCTGTTTTTCCTCAAACACTTCCTCAGCCAGTTCTTCCAGAACATCTTCACTCAATTCAATTTCGGAATCTTCGATAATCGCAGACAGCAAATCTTCTTGAATGCGTTTCTCCTCTGCTGCCTCTCTCTTGGTGCGCAAACTAATGTACAAAGATTCCTTCAGTTCTTCTGCTGTAGAAAAGCTTGAAAAATCAAGAGCAAACTCATCATCAAATTCTGGGATATCCTCAATTCCGACAAATAAAAGTTCTGTTTTGAACAGTGCCTCTTTACCAGCCACCTGTTCGTTCGCATAGGCCTCTGGGAATTTCACTGGAATTTCAAAAACATCACCCATTGTCTTTCCTACAATCTGCGCCTCAAATCC
>JAZQSD010000002.1:0-8308 GCA_045629925.1 Eubacterium sp. | reverse complement strand
AGAACCGCCGCCGCCACCGCCTACGTTGTCCGCTTCTACAATCGCAGTCATAACGCCGCCAGAGCCGCCACAATAACCAGCTCCGCCTGCACCGCCTCGCATATCACCTGCGCCGCCGGCGCCGCCAGCTAAACCATCGTTATATGTAGAAAACCAGTCGTTCGGCTGAACACCTTTAATGATTGTTGTGATAGTATCTGCCAATTGTCCTGGCTCGTTTGTTCCGCCGTGTCCGATATATGCAGTACTTCTGCCGCTGGATTTCCCATCAGCACCAGCATAAAAAGTACCATTTACAATTCCTACGCCTGTAATCTGACCTGACGCGCTGCTGTATCCACCAGCATTACCGCCATCAGCTCTGCCTGGCTGTGAGGAACCACCGAAGATTCCGGTAATGGAAAAGCCATCGCCGGCACCACCGCCGCCACCACCGCCTGCGATCATGATATATCTGGAAAGTCGATCTGCTTCAAAGATATCATCTGGAACAAGCTGACCAGCTTTATTAAGATAATCTGCTGCAAACTGTTCGTAACCAGTTGCGCCAGCTTCTCCAGCAAACAGATAAACCGCCGAATAGCCGCCGCCACCGCCTACTTTATAACTACTAGTTACAATGTTTCCAAGGCCACCGCCATCACCGTTGGCACCGCCACCTTCATCTGTTACAGAAGTTGGCTGACCATGGCCACCCAGAGAGTAGTACAGTACATCTCCTTTATTCAAACTGATAGTGCCATACAGATGGGCGCCAGCTCCACCATGTCCACCTTCGCCAGCAGATGTAGATTCACCATTTGCACCATCGCCGCCCCACAAGTCGATTAAATATTCCCCATCGTATGGTGCAGTAAAATAACCATCCTGCACGCTGGCAAAATGCTGGTTGGCATCAGAAAGAAATGTCTCTGCACCCAATTCCATACGAAATGTATAGGTACCATCTCCATTGTCTGTCAGCGTTTCTTTTGCACCAATATCTGTATTAGTAAACGACAAAAAGCCGGACGTCTCATGACTTCCAGCTGCAATAGCATTCATATTTGCATACGTAGGTGCGATCAGTGAAACCACCATTGAAGCAATCACTGCAAAACCTATCGTACGCCTCTTAAATCTTCCTACTTTTCTTTTTTTCTTCATTTGACTCATAGCACTTCACTCCACCATAGTATTTACCCTAAAACATGCTGTTCGTCTTTGTTTTGGTGCGAAATGACATTATTAGGTAGTGAAAAGGCTTTATCCTTTTTATGAGTTCTCTTTTGACAAGATTTTATCAAATATAACGTTACAAAAAGCGTTACAAGACTAAAAAGGCAGTTTCTGTAATGGTTAATAACCATCACAGAAACTGCCCTTGCGTTTTATAATCTATTCATTTGCTTCCCACATCAAGCCGGACAAGATCAACGCATACATAAGTTTTTCCATTGCATCGTCTTCGTCGTCTCTTACGTCATCAATGTTGCGGTATGCAACTTTCAGTACTTTCTCCAGCATGTCTGTCGCTTCTTCCTCAGAATCAGGCTGTTCTTCCTCCCAATCATCGAAGGTTTCATATCGCTCCTTCAACAGAGCAATACCTGCTTCTGTCAAACTGTCTGGCGCCTCAGAAAAAATATCTGTGTCTGCAAAGATATATTTTGGGCGATCAGCTTCCAACTCTGTCTTCACCCCATCTTTGATCACTTCAGCCACATCAGCTACAAAGCTGTCTGTGCTGGCTGCTGTTGGAATAGATATGTACTCTACCCCGTATTCTTTTGCACAATATCTGGCAAAATCATGGATAGTTCCCGCGCCAATGGCAACCAGCATGTCTACACATACCGCGCCACAGCCCTCTTCACAGTATTCCACCTGTCTGAGCACCTTTTTCAATGTCTGTTCATCAGCCACAAGGCCTTCTGGATCCAGTTCAATTACAGGATAATCTTTAAATTCTTCTTCTAAATACGGTTCCGCCGCCGCTCTCGTATTACTGTCACAGATAAAAACAGGATTCTGGTATTCTACCAATACATCCTCAAGTTTTGCCACTGCACCGGATTCAATAAATATCGCGGGAAGTGGGGTATCATGTTCTTCACCGTTAGCGAACGGCTTAGTCAAATGACCAAGGTCTACGTCCATTTTAATCTCCTTCTCCAAATATACGCATTACGCGTCTGTTATAACTTAGCGCTACACATCCACCATTTTCGCATAAGTCTTTCTCGATTACAACAAAAATTTTTAATTTTACATATAAATTTCTGTAAAACTTACGCCAGTTTCTTGCAAGATCATGCTTTCTAACCGTCTGCAGGTAAATATCATCGCCTGTCGATCCTGTTCTGACAGCCATTTCAACACCTGGCGAAGACGATTCTCATCGTATGAACCGAATGCTTCGTCAAACAAAAATGGCAATGGCTCTTCCTTGGCCAGCATTTCTCCCGCTGCCATTCTATAAGCAAAATACATTTGCTGCATAGTGGCCTGGCTGTAATGTTCTGGCTTACGTTTTGTGTAATTATCGGTCAGATACAGCTGTTTATTATCTTCCAACAGCAGATCATCGTATTTGCCTCCAGTAATAGCAGACAAGATTTCTGACATCCTACTGTTTACAACGTCTTCAGAATCCTGCGCAAGCTGAGACGCCAGCTGTTTCATGGTCTCGGTTGCCAGATTCAGAGCTTCCATCTCACGAAGAATCTCTCGTTCTTCCTGGCCGACCTGTTCCGCTTCAGTCTGCTGCTGCTGATTATTTTCAAAAAGCAGCTCCTGCTCCTGCAATTCCTGTTCCAAAGTCTCTCTGGCAATCTGCACCTGACGATATTCTGTGTAGAACTGTTTCTGCTGGTCCTGATAGAACTGTTTCTGTTCCGCTTCTTCTTTGTAATTCCTATAATGACTCTGTTCTCTTGCTCTATCTTCCGCAGCATTCTTTTTAATGGTCTGCACAATTCCTATAATCAGAACTACTATGAAAACCGCCTGCACAATACGGCAAGGTGTCTCCGCAAATTCCATCCAGGTAAGGATGATCTGAGTCAAAAGTGCTCCCGCCACACCTACAATTACAAATGGATTCCACTGACGCTTCTTGTCGTGTCCACCTGTAATCTCCGGCTCCTGCTCCTTCTTAACCTTCTGCCCAACTGCTGCCTCATTGGCCTTGGCAACGCGCATGCTCTGCTCCAGCTGAAGTTCCTGACTCTTTAACATAGAAACCTTCTCATACTGCTGCCCCATCTGCAGTTCCAACAATCTCTGTTGGGATCTTAACTGATCGATCTGGCTCTGACGTTCTTGCTCTAATTCTTTCTTTCTCTTGGAAAATTGTTTTTTCTTCTGTTCCAATTTATCAAGTGCATGGGACAGTTGGAAGCTAGCATCACTTGTCTGTGCAAGATTGGTTTTCTCGTCTGCTAAAATAGTGCCAAGCTCCGCCTGTGGCAACTGCTTTGCCTGAGAAATACAGTACGTATTTTCATAGGCAGACTTGGTCACATTGCCAAGGAGCATGCTAAGGTCCCCTTTTTCTACAGAAAGCTCCTCCAAATCTCCCATATTTAACAGTCGAACTGTATTTTCCTTATGATAAAAGTTTCGCTCCAGCAAGAAACGCTGACCGCCGGTCTCAAAGATCAAGCTCCCCGCAAAATGAGCTGGGGACTCCCATGGCTCGTATCTCTGATACTCATCCTCCAAAGCCCGTCCTCTTTTCTTGTCCAGACCAAACAGCATGGCTTTTATAAACTGCTGCAGGGTAGACTTTCCCGCTTCATTCTCACCGTAGATTACATTGATCCCATCGGAAAAAGTGTACTTTCGATTCTGTAATTTTCCAAAACTTTTAATGTTTACTTCTCTAATAATCATGCTATGTACCTAATCTTCCATAGATTCTATCATTGCCCATACTCCGTAATACAAGGCTGTCCGGGCCAGACTGTAATCCGGATGCTGAAGCAATGTTTCGATATAATTGCCTAACAGGGTTCCTTCATGCTGCTGGCGCAATTTTTCAAACTGATAATCTGGCAAGGTCTCATCGCTCACCCTTACTACTCGCTCTAAGGCAGACAGTACATCCTTGTCAATTTCTAGATCTCCATCTCTGTATCCCACCAAACGAATATGGGAGATCTGATAGTCTTCCCTTTGATCTAAAAGCGCCTGTACTTCTGTGTAAATCTGATTCCAGGACATCTTTCCATTTACGATCAATTCCTGTTTGATATATTCACACTTTTTAATAGGAAGAAACCGCACCTGGCAACCGGTGTCAGACAGCTCTCCCATCCAATAGCCATGCGGGCCAAAATCATTGCAGTCCGTAGGTTCTAATGCCCCTGCCATCACCACTTTCTGAGGCACTAGCTGCTCTGCCTTATGGATATGACCAAAGGCCGCATAGTCAAACCCCGCTTCCTCTATTTTCCTTATATTAAAGGGACGATGTTTTTCATCACCGCCATGCCCTAGTAAGATGTGATATCCAGGCTCCGTACCATTAATCTCTAGATTGTCATACAGTCTGCGTCCGTCTTCTGGCTTCCAGTAACTGTTGCCCCAGACAGTTGTGTGAATCTTCTCCAAGCAAACCGGCTCCACCTGATCTTCTGACAACATATGTACATTCTCTGGCCACGGGAATCCTCGGTAATAAGATTTAGGATGAAGGTAGTCGTGATTGCCTGCCACAAGTACCACTTCTGTGTCCGGAATCTGTCCAAATGCTGCAGCCACTTCTTTGAGCTCCCGTTTCAAAGGCTGTCGATGAAAGAGATCGCCAGCAATCAACAAAAGTTCCACCTTTTCTCTAGCCGCCACATCAATCACTTCAAAAAAGCTGTTCCATATATCCTGTTTTCTTCTGTCACTCCATGGCTTTCCTGCGTCTGGCGCCACCCCAAGATGACAATCTGCCATATGGATAAATCTCATATCAATCCCTCCAGCAAACATTGGGAAAATCCCCTGCTTCACACCTATGTATCTTCGGTGTGTCGTTTTTCGACACACCATCCTGTTCCAACTATAACATATTTCCCGCAATTGCGAGTCCTATTTTTATCCCTCTTTTCAAATCTTTACTGTTCCATCTGGCGGCCAAAAAAATCTGCCGCTGTCATGGTCAGTTTTTCCTCTGTCTCTTTGCTGTTTTTCCCATCTTCCAATCCACAGAGGATCACCGCACCGATTGCATCTCCCTCGCAAATAATCGGCGCAATGGCCTGACTTTCATATTCTCTGGCATCGTCCAGCGTGATCTTTAAAAATTCCTGATCATTTTTACTGGCAAACCTGCGGTTTCTGTCTCCAATCAACTCTGCCATCTGCTGACTGATAGGTTTTCCTTCGTAATTTCTTTTTCCTTTTCCAGAAGCCGCGATTACATGGTCACAGTCGGTGACACAGACAAGACTGCCTGAGGTTCTTGCAATACTGTCAGCGTATGCCTCTGCAAATTCTCTCAGTTCTCCGATGGGAGAATATTTCTTGAAAATAATCTCTCCTTTTCGATCCGTAAAGATTTCCAGCGGATCCCCCTCGCGAATGCGCAATGTTCTGCGGATTTCCTTTGGCACCACAACCCTGCCAAGATCGTCGATTCTGCGAACAATTCCTGTTGCTTTCATATATAAAAATCTCCTTTTTCAAAACTTGTACATGTATTATCTGTAAAAGGAGAAATAATATACCAACATTTATTTTTATACACCAAGCACCTTCCTTTACTTTTCATAGGACCTGTGTTAAAATCGGTTGACTTGATGATAAAATAATATCTGTATTTGTTTGGAGTAATTATGAACGCACTTTCTATCAACAGATTATTTACAAAATACATATCACAGAACATGCTTGGGATGATGGGCATGTCCGCCTACATTATCGCTGACACCCTGTTCATCTCCATCGCTGCCGGATCCAACGGAATCGCTGCATTGAATCTTGTTCTTCCTATTTACAGTTTGATTTATGCGATTGGTTCCATGATCGGTCTTGGTGCGGCAACACGTTTCAATATCGCCAGCGCCAGAAATGACGAGGAAAAAAATTATTATTTTTCCAATGCAATTATTTTCGTGATCCTTATCGGTATTGTGTTTTTGTTGCTGGGCCTGTTTGTTCCATCCCAGTTGCTTACTTTGCTGGGCGGCGATGCAACAATTGTTTCTGTAGGCACCAACTACACTCGCATTTTCATGTCTTTTGCCGCTTTCTTTATGTTGAGCCAAGTGTTTAACGCCTTTGTTCGAAACGATAAGGACCCTTCTCTTGCAATGGCAGCTACGCTTATCAGCACCCTGTTCAATATTGTCTTTGACTATGTGCTGATGTTCCCGCTTGGCATGGGCATGGAAGGCGCCGCTTTGGCAACCGCCTTTTCTCCAATCGTTGGTGTGTTGATCTGCTGCCTTCACTTTCGCAAAAAATATAACACCATTCACTTCAAACTGGCGCTGCCATCTTTCAAAAGACTGGTTCGCTCCTGTCAGCTTGGAATGTCCGGCTTTGTAGGCGAGATGTCCTCCGGGGTTACCACTTTGGTTTTCAATTTCCTGATTCTTGCAATTGTAGGCAACATCGGCCTTGCAGCATACGGTATTGTGGCCAATATTTCCATTGTGGCCTTTTCCTTGTTCAACGGTCTTTCTCAGGGTTCCCAGCCACTGTTCAGCAGTTTTTATGGGAAGTCCGATCCAGGTTCTGTGACAAGAGTGTTAAAATTATCCATCCTTACCGCTATTGTCATTGCAGTTGCGGGCATCGTGGTAACACAGGTGTTCACAGGCCCGTTAGTGCAGATTTTTAACAGCGAGAACAATATCCAGATGGCCACATTAGCCACCGAGGGTGTGCGCATTTACTTCGTGGGATACCTTTTTGCAGGTTTCAACATCGTTGGCACCGGCTATCTTGCAGCCACAGAAAACGCTCGCTGGTCATTTATCACCTCCATCCTGCGCGGATTTGTAGCGATTATTGTATGTGCCATCATATTATCCGCACTCCTTGGCATGACCGGTGTCTGGCTTGCATTCCCTGTTGCGGAAGCTGTCACTGCGATTGTTGTCGCAATCGGCGTTATCAAGAACCAGAGAAAGATTTCCAAATAATAACACAAAAGCTGATCCCAACAGACACGCATATCCCTATGCAGATCTGTCGCGATCAGCTTTTATTTTTATAATGTAACGTAGGTTACTTCATGATGCACTGCTTTTACAAAAATCTCCAGCACTTCTTTTGTTTTTACTCTCAGACTTACTGTATTTACGCATGGGTGACAACCGAAATACTCACCATTTAAAAGGTCCGTATCCACAAGGAGTCTCACGTGATTTTCTGTGTCATTCATAAGGCCCATAACACTAACAGACCCCGGAGTGATATCAAGGTATCGTTCCATCTCCTCTGGTCCCGCAAAGGACAATCTTGCCGTTCCCAGCTGTTTGGACAGATCCTTCGTCAGAAACTTCTTATCCCCTGGCATCATCAGAAGGTAAAAATCCGTCTTCTGGCGATTGCACAAAAACAAATTCTTGCAGGTGTCCGCATGCAAACTTTTATCCACCTCTTCACAAGCTTCCATTGTATCTGTTCTCTCGTGATCAATTCTTTCATATTCGATTCCCAACTGATCTAACAGGTCATAGACTCTGATTTCTTTTTCCTCTCGACCGGTTGTATCTGCTGGTCTGCCTTTTACTAATTCCAACATTAAAACTCAAACTCACTTTCCATAGCTTCCAGCTGAAAACTTTTCAGATCTTCTCCAAAAATAGTCCAGCAGCCTCGTTCCATATAATAGTCGCGGATCAGCTCGCAGGCAGATTCCAGCTTGTCATATCCACCCTGAGCTTCAATGACTGCCGTCTCTTCATCCTCCTGCAGATTTAATCTGAAATATAATTTGGAACGAAAGAGTTCCATATTTAATGCGGTAATATCCTCTGGTATTATCTTTCCCATAAGTTCCTCCTAATTTTAAGACTTTTTTCACATTATTTTCATTGAATTAATATAGTCACCCATGTATAATAGCCTTGTTTGTATATCATACTAAAACATTATTACATTTTAAGTCAACAAAAGGAGAAGTAAATATGAATAAGATTATTGCAATGATTTTAGCAGCAGCATGCATTTTTGCTTTTGCTGGATGTGGAAACTCTGATGCACCAGCTGGTGACCAGGGACAGACAGAAGCAGCAACATATGCTGATGCAACAGAAGTATTAACAACAGTGTGGAACACATACGGCGAAGACCAGAAGTTCATGGTTTGGGGCGGCGATTC
>JAZQSD010000001.1:0-1810 GCA_045629925.1 Eubacterium sp. | reverse complement strand
AGTACTGCTGCAAATCTCATCACATCTTTGATCTCGCCGCCATAAGCTCCAGCATTCATTACAACTGCGCCGCCGATAGTTCCTGGAATTCCTGCCGCGAATTCAAATCCAGTCAAAGATTCTGCAGCCGCCTGGTTAGCCACTGTAGACATAAGGGCTCCAGCCTGCGCTACGATCAGGTTTTCGCGGATGGCAATCTCAGACTGATTCTTCCCAATCTCAATCACAACACCTTTTACACCCTGGTCGGAAACAAGCAGGTTGCTACCATTTCCAATGACGATCCATGGTTCTTTATACTGCTGGCACAACTGTATCACTTCTGCCAATTCTTCTGCCACAGGCTGCACTAAAATCTCTGCATTGCCTCCTGTGCGGAATGTGGAGTGTGTACTCATTGGCTCATTTTTAAAAACTCTGTCTTGTGTTACAAGCTTTAAAAGCTCGTTATATAATTCTATGTTCAAGATAATATCTCCTAATCACGCTATTAATTATTTAAAAATACTTCATAGCAGCGTTTTGCTTCATACAAATCTGCCTTGCTAATGATTTCCCAAGGCGCATGCATGTTAAGTACAGCTACACCGCTGTCAATTACTTCCATGTTGTAATTACCAAGGATGTATGCGATTGTTCCGCCGCCGCCCTGATCAACTTTACCAAGTTCAGATGTCTGAAAACTTACATTTTCTTTATCTAAAATATTGCGGATAAATGCCATGTATTCTGCGCTTGCATCATTGGATCCTGCTTTTCCTCTTGCGCCTGTATATTTGTTGAACACAACACCGCGGCCAAAATATGCACAGTTCTTTGGTTCAGATACAGATGGATAGTTTGGATCAAAAGCTGCACTTACGTCAGAAGAAAGGGCACGGGAACGTTCTAAACATCTGCGAAGTCCTAATTCGGAATATGTTCCACATGCATTCATAACTTCTGCTGTCATATTTTCAAAGAAACGAGATTCCATACCAGATGCGCCTACGCTGCCGATCTCTTCTTTGTCAACTAAGAGGCATACGCTTGTTCTCTGAGGAACTGCATCCTGAAGCATTGCTGCAAAAGATGGGTATGCGCACACTCTGTCATCATGTCCATATCCCATGATCATGCTTCTATCAAAACCGTAATCTCTAGCAGGACCTGCAGGAACTACTTCGATTTCAGCAGAGAGGAAGTCTTCCTCTTCAATCTGATAGTATTCTTTTAAAATGCTCATCACATTTGCTTTTACTTTTTCTTTTTCATCTTCGTCAGCAACTGGCATGCTTCCAATAAGAACGTTCAGATCTTCCCCTTCCACAACAACAGATGCTTTCTTGTCCATCTGATTTGCAGCAAGGTGGATAAGCAGATCGCTTACGCCAAATACTGGGTCTGTTGGTGCTTCACCAATGTTCACTTCTACTACAGATCCGTCTTTTTTGGCAATTACGCCGTGAAGAGCAAGTGGAAGTGTCACCCACTGGTATTTCTTAACACCGCCATAGTAATGTGTGTCAAGCATTGCCATCTCGTGATCTTCATAAAGTGGATTCTGTTTTAAATCCAGTCGTGGAGAGTCAATGTGTGCACCAAGGATGTTTAACCCCTGTTCCATAGGTTCCTGACCGATGATATACATTGCCAGTGATTTGCCTTTGTTGTTTGCATATACTTTATCTCCAGCCTTAAGTGTGATACCTTCTGCCATCACATCATCCATATTTTTAAAACCGTATTTTTCTGCTTCTTTGCAAAACCATGTTACACACTCACGTTCAGTTTTGCACACAGAGAGGAATTCTCTGTATCCTTCAGCAAA